>CAZBWP010000303.1:0-3099 GCA_964495295.1 uncultured Rhodospirillaceae bacterium
GTGCGAAGGAGCTGTCGGTGAACGGTTTTCCCCTGGCACAGGCCGGCGATGGCGAGCGGGTGGAGATTCTTTCCATCGACGGCGGCGCCGGCGCGCTCCGGACGCTCACGCACCTCGGTCTCACGCCGGGGCAGCGCGCCGAGATCGTGACGCGCCAGCCCGGCGGACCGGTGCTGTTGGCGGTGGGGGGAGCCCGAGTGGCCGTCGGCTTCGGTCTTGCCCTCAAGGTGCGGGTCGTTTCGGTCACCAATGAGAGAGAGGACTGCGGGACATGAAGCTTTCGGAACTGAGCGTGGGCGAGGCCGCCGAGGTGCTGGGCTTCGCGCCGGGCAGCCAAGCATATCGCGCCCGGCTGATGGCCATGGGGCTCACCCCCGGCACGCAGTTCCGGCTGAAGCGCTTGGCGCCGCTGGGCGATCCGGTGGAGATCGACGTTCGCGGTTTCGCCCTCAGCCTGCGCCGGGCCGAGGCGGATGTCGTCCGCGTCCGGCGCAACGGCTGAAGGCGGGAGGCGAAGACGATGGCGACGGTGATCGGCCTGGTCGGCAACCCGAACTGTGGCAAGACGACGCTGTTCAACGCACTGACCGGGGGCCGCCAGACGGTCGGCAACTGGCCGGGCGTCACCGTCGAGAAGAAGGTTGGCCAGTTCCAGCATCAGGGGGCGGCCATCGAGGTCGTCGATCTGCCGGGGATCTATGCGCTCAGCAGTCCCGAGGGCGACAGTGCCGTCGACGAGCGTGTCGCCCAGACGTTTCTGGCATCGGCCGAGCCGCATCTCATCGTCAACATCGTCGATGCCGCCAATCTGGAGCGCAACCTCTACTTGACCGCGCAGCTGCTCGAGATGCGGCTGCCCATGGTCGTCGCCTTGAACATGATGGACGTGGCGAAGGCCCGGCAGGTGCGGATCGATGTCGACACCCTGGCGCGCCGCCTCGGATGTCCGGTCGTGCCGGTGGTGGCGACCAGAAAAACCGGACTGGAGGCGCTGAAGGCTGAGATCGTCGAAGCCTTGGCGCGTCCGGCCGTCTCTCCGGTCGAGCTGCGCTACCCCGCCGCCGTCGAGGATGCGGCGCGGGAGCTGGCATCGGTGCTGGGCGGCTTGGAGGGCCAGCGCTGGCGCGCGGTGCGGCTGCTGGAGGGGGACGGCGAGGCACTGCGCGGCGCCCCGAATGGCGCCACCGCCGCCGTCGCCGCCCTGAGGGATCGGATCGAGGAACAGGCGGGCGAGGAGCCGGACATCCTGATTGCGGCGGGGCGGTATGCGTGGGTGCACGGCGTGGTCGGCGATGCGCTCACCCGCACCAGCGACCTCGGGCGCACGCTGTCGGACCGGATCGATCGGATCGTGCTCAACCGCGCGCTCGGCATTCCGATCTTTTTCGCGATCATGTACGCCATGTTCGTCTTCACCATCAACATCGGCGGGGCCTTCATCGACGCCTTCGACATCCTGTTCGGGACCGTGTTCGTCGACGGGCTCGGCAGCGTGATGGCGGGGATGGGCAGCCCCGACTGGCTGACGACCCTGGTCGCCGGGGGTATCGGCGGCGGCATTCAGACGGTCGCGACATTCGTTCCCGTCATCGGCTTTCTGTTCCTGTTTCTCTCGGTGCTGGAGGACTCCGGCTACATGGCGCGCGCAGCGTTCGTCATGGACCGTTGCATGCGCAGCGTCGGACTGCCGGGCAAATCGTTCGTGCCGCTGATCGTCGGCTTCGGCTGCAATGTCCCGGCGATCATGGCGACGCGCACGTTGGAAAGCCAGCGCGACCGGACGATGACGATCATGATGGCGCCGTTCATGTCCTGCGGTGCCCGCCTTCCGGTCTATGCGCTGTTCGCGGCGGCCTTCTTCCCGGTCGGCGGTCAGAACCTGGTGTTCCTCCTCTATCTGATCGGCATCGCGGTGGCGGTCCTGACCGGACTCGCCCTCAAGAACACCCTGCTCAAGGGTGAAACCGCGCCATTCATCATGGAGTTGCCGCCCTATCACCTGCCGACCTTGGGCGGTGTCGTGTCGCGGGCCTGGGATCGCCTGAAGACCTTCATCTGGCGAGCCGGCAAGGTGATCGTTGCCGTCGTCGTCGTCATCACCTTTCTGAACTCCTGGGGAACCGACGGCAGCTTCGGCAACGAGGACACCGAGAACTCGGCGCTCGCATCCATCGGCCGCGCCATGGTGCCGGTCTTCGAGCCCATGGGGATCACCGAGGACAACTGGCCGGCCACCGTCGGCATCTTCACCGGATTGCTTGCCAAGGAGGCGGTTGTCGGAACCCTGGACGCGCTCTACTCGGCCCTGGCCGAGGGCGACGCCGGCGAACTCACCGAGGCCGAAGCAGAGCCCGCCTTCGATTTCTGGGACGGTGTCAGGGAGGCGTTCGCCACCATTCCGGCCAATCTCGCCGACGCCATGGGCTCCTTCACCGATCCGTTGGGTCTGAGCATCGGCGATGTCAGCTCGATCGACGCCGCGGCCGAAGCGCAGGCGGTGGCGACCGGGACGTACACCGCCATGGCGGCGCGCTTCGATGGCGCGGTGGGCGCCTTCGCCTATCTGCTCCTGGTACTGCTCTACATGCCGTGCGTTGCCGCCGTCGGCGCCGTCTATCGCGAAACCAACCTCAACTGGACCCTGTTCGTCTGCGGCTGGACGACGCTGGTGGGGTATGCCGCATCGGTGCTGTTCTTCCAGGCGGCGACGTTCACGCGACAGCCGACGGTGTCCGCCCTTTGGATCCTCGGCATGGTGGCGCTGCTCGGCGGGGCGGTCGCGGCGATGCGCCACGTCGGCCGGCGCGAGGCCGCACCGCGGCCGGTGATCGTGCCGGGAACGTGATCGCCGCCTCGGCCGATCTCACGAGGGAAGGACGAAAGCGTTGCTGACCGATCTCAAGAGCTTCCTCGCCGATCGGCATGCCGCCTCGCTGACCGAGATGGCCCACCGCTTCGCCATGGAGCCGGACGCCTTGCGGCCGATGCTCGACCACTGGATCCGCAAGGGAAGGGTGCGCCGCTCGGGCGGATCGCGCTGCCAGGGGTGCGTCGGTTGCGCCGCGGCGGACGTGGAAATCTACGAGTGGGTGAGGCCGG
>CAZBWP010000304.1:0-3097 GCA_964495295.1 uncultured Rhodospirillaceae bacterium
GGCTGGCTGCACCTGATCATCAACATGTGGACGCTGTGGCTGTTCGGGGTGCCGGTCGAGGATCGCCTCGGATCCTGGCGCTTTCTCCTCCTCTACGTCGCCTGCGGCACGGCCGGGAGTGCCACCCACCTGGTCAGCAATCTGAACTCGTTCGTCCCGGCGGTCGGCGCCTCCGGCGCCATCGCCGGTCTGCTCGGCGCCTTTGTCTGGATGTTCCCGCGCGACCGCGTCGCGGTGGTCGTGCCGATCGTCATCATCCCCCTGATCTTCCACGTGCCGGCGCTGGTCTTTGCGGCGGTCTGGTTCGCCCTGCAGATCGTGCCGGGGCTGCTGCAGTTTACCGAAAGCACCCGGGGCGCCGGCATCGCATGGTGGGCGCACATCGGCGGCTTCGTGGCGGGGCTCGCGATCGTTGCCTGGATCAAGCCGCGCCGGGCGAGGGCGGGGCCGTGGACCCGCTGAGCGACGCCTCAGACACCTGCCTTAGGTGCCCCGCCGCCCCCGCCGATAACCCGCTGGCTTGAATCTGTGCATCTGATACGATAAGGGCCATTGTCTGTCGGGTTTCGATCCGGCGCGAAGAAGACATTGGGAGGAAACCACGTGGATACCCCACTCGACAGCGCCGTCGAGACGGTACTGCCGCCGAAATCCGACGTGCGGGCGCTGACGGGCAACGAAGCGATCGCCCAAGGGGCGTGGGAAGCCGGCGTGCGCGTCGCCGCCGCCTATCCCGGGACGCCCAGCACCGAGATCATGGAGACGTTGGCCCGATACCCCGCCGACGACCTGCACGCCCAGTGGTCGACCAATGAGAAGGTGGCGCTCGACGTGGCGATCGGCGCGGCGCTGGCCGGCGTGCGGGCCCTCAGCGCGATGAAGCACGTGGGACTCAACGTCGCCGCCGACGCCTTGATGTCGCAGACCTACATCGGCGTGAACGCGGGACTGGTCCTCGTCGTCTGCGACGATCCCGGTATCCACAGCTCGCAGAACGAGCAGGACACCCGAATCCTCGGCCGCTTCGCCAACGTGCCGGTGCTGGAGCCGTCGGACGCGCAGGAAGCGCTGGAGATGACGCGCGCCGCCTTTGACATCAGCGAAGCGTTCGACACGGCGGTGATCGTCCGCAGCACCACCCGCCTGTCTCACACCCGGTCCCTGGTCGAAACCGGCCCGCGGCGCATGCCCGCCCCGCGCATGTTCGTCGAGAACGCCAACAAGAACGTGATGATCCCGTCCAACGCCCGGATCCGCCATCCGCTGTTGATCGAGCGGGAGCAAAAGCTCCGCGACTTCTTCGCCACGTCGGAGCTCACCCGCCGCGAAGAGGGCGACGGGAAGGTCGGGGTGATCACCGCCGGCACCTGCTACACCTACGTCAAGGAGGTGCTGCCCGGCGCCAGTGTCCTGAAGCTGGCCGCCTCATACCCGCTGCCCATGGACCTCATCGCCGACTTCTGCCGCTCGGTCGAGCGCGTCTTCGTCGTCGAGGAACTGGAGCCGGTGATCGAGACGGAGATCCGCGCCGCCGGCCTCGCGGTCGAGGGCAAGGCCTTCTTTGCTCGCACCGGTGAGCTGTCACCGGACGCGGTGCGGGACGGGTTCCAGCGGGCCGGCCTGCTGCAACCGCGGCCGTCCATCGAGCCGTGGCAGGTCACCGCCCCGGTGCGCCCGCCGGTGCTCTGCGCCGGCTGCCCGCACACCATGAGCTACATGGCGCTGCGGGCGCTCGATGCGCGCGTCGCCGGGGACATCGGCTGCTACACGCTGGCGACCATCGAGCCGCTCCGCTCCATCGACACGTGCGTGTCCATGGGGTCCAGCATCGCCAACGCCGTCGGCATCGCCAAGGCCGGCACCGAGACCAAGCCGGTTATCGCCACCATCGGCGACTCGACGTTCCTGCACGCCGGCATCCCGCCGTTGATCGATGCGGTTTACAACAACGCCAACATCACGGTGATCATCCTCGACAACCACGTGACCGCGATGACCGGCGGCCAGGACCATCCGGGCACCGGCCGAACGCTGCGCGGCGAGCCGGCCAATCGGATCGATTTCGAGCAGATGGTCCGCGCCTGCGGCGTCAAATGGGTGCGGAAGGTCGACAGCTACGACGTCGCCGACATGTACCAGGCGTTCCGCGAGGCGGCCGCCTTCAAGGGCGTCTCCGTGGTCATCTCCGACCGGCCGTGCGTGCTGGATCCGGTGAAGATCAAGGGCCCGGCGCTGCATGTGGATGCCGCCGGCTGCACCGCCTGCCAGACCTGCATGAACCTGGGCTGTCCGGCACTCGGCTGGACCGATGAAATCTACGACGGCCACCACAAGGTGACCATCGATCAGGGGATGTGCATCGGCTGCACCCTGTGCGCGCAGATCTGCCCCTCCGACTGCATCCGGCCGTCGGTCTAGCGATCGCGATCGGCAAGCGGGTGCGCCAATGAACGACCTCGGGAATGCCGTCGAACCGAGCGCGCAGGCGACGCCGACCAACGTGCTGATCGTCGGCGTCGGCGGACAGGGCGTGATCATGGTCTCCAAGGTGCTGGCGGCGCTGTGCCAGGGCCGCGGCTTTCAGGTGAAGCAGAGCGAAGTGCACGGCATGGCGAAGCGCGGTGGCGGCGTGTTCAGCCACGTGCGCTTCGGCCCTCAGGTCTGGTCGCCGACCATCCCCGCGGGCGAGGCCGACATCCTGCTGGCCCTGGAATGGGCGGAGGGCCTGCGCTGGCTCAACTACCTGAAGCGCGAGGCCAGCACCTTCATCGCCGATACCCAGCGCATCGTGCCGCCGATCGCCTTTCGCAACCGCCGCCGCGGCGCGCGTTCCGCCTACCTGCCGGAAACCCCGGCCGAGATCATCGAGATGGTCGGCAATGGTTTCGCCCTCGATGCGACGCGCATGGCGGAAGGGCTCGGCAACCCCAAGGTCGCCAACACCGTGCTGCTGGGTGCCTTGTCGACGGCCCTGCCGTTCCCCGTCGACGATTGGCTCGCCGTGCTGGAGCAGTTCGTGCCGGCGAAGACGATCGAGATCAACCGCCGCGCCTTCCTCGCCGGCCGCGACTGGGTGGAGACGGCGGAGAAGCCGGCG
>CAZBWP010000305.1:0-3091 GCA_964495295.1 uncultured Rhodospirillaceae bacterium
TCAGGGCGGGGCGCTCTGGGACGCCGGCCCGGATCCCGTCACCCGCTTGTGGGTTGCTCAGGCCTCGCCCGTCCTCCACAATGGCTCTTGAGTCCGAGGAGGTTTGACGTGCGCGAGCGGAGTGGACGGATCGGCTGCGTCGGGCTGGCTGTCGCGGCGGTTCTGTTGACCGCCCAGGCGCCCGCGGTGCGCGCCGACGACGGTCCGGCCGTCGTCAACTGCCTGAACGTCGAGGGCGGCGTCGTCACCAAGACGGTCAGCGGCAAATGCCGCGGGCGCGTCGTCGACGACGCCGAAGCGGCGCGGATCGAAAGCGAGCGACGGGCCTATCAGCAGCGCGTGTTCCAGCAACCCGCGGTGCCCGGCCGGCCGGCGGCTCGCCCGCCCCAGCCAGGAGGCGGGCAGCCGGGACAGCGCGCGGCCGCGCCGCAACGGTTGAAGGGCATCGGCTCCGGCTTCTTCGTCTCGGCGTCCGGCCATCTGCTCACCAACGACCACGTGGTGCGCGACTGCGCCCGGCTGACCGTCTCGCCGGCCGCCGGGGAGACGGCGGTGGCGGAGTTCGTCGCGCGCGACGCCCGCCACGACTTGGCACTCTTGAAGGCGGACATGCGTCCCGCCAGCGTCGCGCGCTTCTCGGCCGGCGCCAACCCGCCGGCGGCGCTCGAGGTCGCCATCATCGGCTATCCGAACCTGGGCCTGCCGGTGATCCAGCCGCAATTGACGCCCGGCCGGCTCGACGGCACCCGTCGGTTCGGCGACCGGTTCGTCGCCCTGCAACTCCAAGCGGATGTCCGCGAAGGCAACAGCGGCGGTCCTGTCCTCGGCGCCGATGGCAGCGTCATCGGTGTCGTGTTTGCCAAGGTGCACACGCCCAACGTCTACCGCCGCACCGGCGAGGTTGTGCGCGAGGTCGGGTACGCGGTGCCCAATGCCCCCGCCAAGCGCTTCCTCGGGATGCACCGGATCGACTATCGCAGTGCCGCCGCCGGCGGTCCGGATGCGGATCTGCTGGGCACGGCGCGCGCCTTCGTCGCCCGCGTCAACTGCTACTGAACATGGAAGGACAGCGCCGCCCATGAAATACGCCCTCGACGGAGCGACCGTGCAGACCGACGGCGACGACTATTGGATCGCGCCCAACGCGTCCCTCATCGGCCGCGTCGTGCTGCGGCGGGGCGCCAGCGTCTGGTGGAACGCCGTGCTGCGCGGCGACAACGAGCCGATCGTCGTCGGCGAGAACGCCAACATCCAGGATGGCTCGGTGCTGCACACGGACATGGGGTGCCCGCTGACCATCGGCGCCAACGTCACCGTCGGCCACCTGGTGATGCTGCACGGCTGCACCATCGGCGACAACAGCCTGATCGGCATCGGCAGCGTCATCCTCAACAACGTGCGCATCGGTCGCAACTGCCTGATCGGCGCCAAGGCCCTGATCCCCGAGGGGCGGGAGATTCCGGACAACTCGATGGTCCTGGGCGCGCCCGCGAAGATCGTGCGCCAGGTGACGGCGGAGCAGATCGCCGGCATCGCCGAGGCGGCGCAGCACTACGTCGACAACTGGCGCCGCTATGCCGCCGGGCTCCGGGTTCAGGAGTAGGCCGGGAGGGGCCGCCGCGCCGACCGCTCGCGCGTGAACAGGCTTCAGCGGGGCGTCCCGTCGGCGGTCCTCGCCAGAGCCTCGAGCGCTTCGATGATCACGTCCGTGGCCACGGCAAAGCCGTGGGTGGTGCCGGCCCGGCGGGCGAAGCCGCTGGTCACGCCGATCACCGCGTAACCGTCGGCGCTCTCCATGAGCAGGGGCGAGCCCGAGTCCCCCGGCACCGCGTCACAGGTGTGGCGCAGTACGCCCGGCAGGCCCGGGTCGGGCGTCACGGCGCAGTCGCTGTCCAGGGACAACAGATAGGGCCGGTCATAGCCGTAGCCGGCGCGCGCCACGCGCCGGGGAGCGGCGGCCGCGGACGCTCCGTCCCCTGGTGCAAGCCGGCGGACCGGCAGCGGCCGGCCGTCGATCGGCCGCTCGAGCACGATCAACGCCCAGTCGTCGGCATCCGGACCGGCGGGCGGTCGGCGCATCTCCGGGGCGCCCGCCGGTCGCACGTAGCGGCGGCCGCGGGCATGGGCGCGCCACGCGTCGCGGCGCAGGCCGGCCAGGAAATGGACGCGATGCGGGGCGAGCAGCCGCCCGCTGACCTGATGATAGAGGCAGTGATCGGCGGTGAGGACGATCGCGCGGGCGACGAGCGCGCCGGTGCAGAAGCCGCCGTCGTCGCGGTTGAGCCGGCCAAGCGCGGTCCATGGCCACGCCGTGGGATCGAGCACGACCCGGTCGTCCGCGCCGACGACGCCCGGACGGGTGGGAGAGGGCGGCGGCTCGGCGCCGTTGCCCGCGGCCGCGGGCCAGGCTCCGAGGGTGGCAAGCAGCAGGAGCGCCTGGCTGCAGGCCGCAAAAAAGGGCGCCTTGCGGCGCCCTTTTCGGCAACGATGGGGATGCCTCACGCGGCGGCGGGCTTCTTCGATACGTCGAGCTGGAACTTCACCGGTCCGCGCACCTTTTTGCCGTTGGCGTCGGTGAATTCGCCGTTCACCGGCGAGCGCTTGTTGTAGGGGCTGGTCAGGATGGCCACGTGGCCGCCGAAGAACGCCACCGACTCGACCGGCTTGGTGTCTTCCAGGAACTTGTTGGCGGCCGTGGCGCACGGCGGCGTTACCAAGTCGTCCTTGATGGCATAGTTCTGGTACCAGGGCACGTTCAGCTTCGCCAAATCCTTGACGTTCAGCGGCTTGCCATAAAGCTGAACCGGCAGGGCGCCGTCGTCGGCGATGGGCTCGCGGAACGTCGCCGAACTCATGTTGGCGATGGCGAGTGGCAGATGGACCCGCTCCTTCAGCAGCCAGCGGAACAGAGCGGCCGGTGTCTTGCCCGGGTTCATGTCCGTCGCCTTGTGCAGCGAGGCCTGGTCGAGCACCTTGATCAGCGGCGTCTCGCGGTCGATGGCGACGAAGCGCATGCCGAGGCTGAGCAGGTAGCCGTTGGCGACCTTGTTGCCGCTGGGCAGGGTGGTCGTCACGAAGTCGTGATGCATCT
>CAZBWP010000306.1:0-3062 GCA_964495295.1 uncultured Rhodospirillaceae bacterium
CCTTGCGCGCCGGCCGACGCTTGCCTGGACGCGCCGCCGCCGGGCGCACCCGGTCCTCGTTGGCGCGCATGAACGGCAGGTCTTCCAATCGCTTGTCCTGGCCGCGCCGCGCCGGACCCTCGGCAGCGGCGGCCGGTCGGGGCCCCTTCTGGGCCTTGGGTCGAGCCGCCGCGCGTGGCGGCTTCGCCTCTGTCGTCGCCCGCTGTTCCTGCACGGCCGGAATGGCGCGCGGCGCCCTCTTCCCCGCCGACGGATCGGGCTGCGCCGGGATGGCACACCGAATCAGCTTTTCGATGGCGCGCAGCAGGGGCTTCTCGTCGGGGCTGCAGAACGAGACCGCGGCGCCCGTGGCGCCGGCCCGCGCCGTCCGCCCGATGCGGTGAACATAGGTTTCGGCGACGTGCGGCAGGTCGTAGTTGACCACCAGCTTGATGGCATCGACGTCGATGCCGCGGGCGGCGATGTCGGTCGCCACCAGCACCGGCGCGTGGCCGCTGCGAAACCCGTTCAGCGCCCGTTCGCGCTGGCTCTGGGTCTTGTTGCCGTGGATCGCCACGGCGCCGATGCGGGCAGCCACGAGGCCGCGCACCACCCGGTCGGCACCGCGCTTGGTGCGGGTGAACACGAGGACCCGGCCGTGGTCACCGCCGCGCAGGATGTCGGCGAGCAGATCGCTCTTGCGGCCGGAGTCCACATGAATGAGCTGCTGGTCGATGCGCTCGGCGGGGGTCGCCTGCGGCGTCACCGCGACGGTCTCGGGCTCGTTCAGGAAATCGTCGGCGAGCGAACGGATCTCGGGCGGCATGGTGGCCGAGAAGAACAGGCTTTGCCGCCTGGCCGGCATGCGGGCGACCAGCTTGCGCACGTCGGGGATGAAGCCGAGGTCGAGCATGTGATCGGCCTCGTCGAGGACGAGGACGGAGGCCTGGTCGAGCCGCACCGTGCCGCGGCCGACATGGTCGAGCAGCCGGCCCGGCGTGGCGACCAGGACGTCGACGCCCTTGGCCAGCGCCGTCATCTGTGGGCCGATGGCGACGCCGCCGACGACGACGGCGACGTGCAGGCGCAGCGACCGCCCATAGGTGCGGAAGCTGTCGGCAACCTGGGCGGCGAGCTCACGGGTCGGCACCAGCACCAGCGCCCGGCAGGTGCCGCGCCCCGGAACGATGGCCTTGCCGTCGGTCGTCGTCGTGAGGCGTTGCAGGATCGGCAGCGCGAAGGCCGCGGTCTTGCCGGTGCCGGTGGCGGCGATGCCGAGGAGATCGCGCCCACGCAGCACATGGGGGATGGCCTGGGTCTGGATCGGGGTCGGTTGCTGGTAGCCCGCCGTGGCGAGTGCAGCGAGAATCGGCCCGTCGAGACCGAGGTCGGAAAATTCTGACAAAGGATACACCTTTCAAGTCGTCCGTGCCGGGGCGCATCGAGTGCGCCGCCGCGAGCGCGGACACCATGAACCGACCCGCGTGATCCGGACGGTCGGGGACGTTTTAAAGGGGTATCGAGGCGGGACGATCAGCCCGAACGGGCATCGCTCACGCGGCCTAAACACCGCTGGCCGCGGTTGCGGCTGACGAGAACATACTGACTCGGCGGCAAAAGTCAATGGAAACGCGGCGATCCCGCGGCCGCCGACCCGTGGCGCCGAGCCGCCGGTGGCAGGGGACGGCCGAGCAGCCGGGCGTAGAGGTCCGTCGTCTGGCCGACGATGACGGCCTCGGAGAACTCGGCGACGATGCGGGCGCGGATGCTGGCACCATAGGCGGCGCGGCGCTCGGGATCGTCGAGCAGGCAGGCGATGGCGTCGGCCAGCGCCCGGGGATCGCGCGGCGGCACCAGGAGGCCGTCGATGCCGTGGCGCACCAGCTCGCGGCAACCGGGGACGTCGGTGGTGACCAGCGGCAAGCCGCACGCGCCCGCCTCGAGCAGGCTTTTCGGCAGCCCTTCGCGGTAGGATGGCAGCACGCCGATGCTCGCCTGCGCCCAGATCTCCGGCACGTCCGATCGCTGCCCCCACCATTCGACGACACCCTCGGCGTGCCATGCCTCGAGCTCGGCGTCGCCGAGGGATTTGGGGTTCTCCGGATCGGTGGGGCCGACGAGAATCACCCGCACCACCCTGCCCCGCGCGCGCAACAGCCCGGCCGCCGCGACCAGTTCGTACACGCCCTTGTCGACCAGCATGCGGCAGACCAGCACCACCCACGGCGGCCCGACCGCCGGGCGGCCGGGGGCGAAGCGGTGAACGTCGACGCCGGCGCCGCGAATCAGCGCGACACGGGAGAGCGGCGCCAGCCGCGCATCCCGCAGCATCGCCAGATCGTCGCCGTTCTGCACCACCGTCTGGACCCGCTGCAGGTGCAGCAGCGGGCGCAGCAGGGCCAGCGTCAGCCGGCGCAGCAGCCGCGCCTTCGGCGTGTCGGCGATGAACAGATAGCCGAGGCCGGTGAAGGCGTTGACGACGCGCGGCACACGGGCGAGCACGGCGGCGATGGTGCCGATCAGGCAGAGCTTGATCGCCACGTGGTGCACCAGGTCCGGGCGCGCGCGCCGGTAGACGCGGACGATGCGGACCAGGTCGGCGAGCATGGCAAGCGGGCTCAGGCTGCCTCGCTGCATGGGCAGCGGAACGAGTTCGAAGCCCTCACCCAGGATGCGGTCGGCGTGCTGGTCGACGCGGCAGGCGACGATGACCCGCCAGCCGGCGTCGCGGGCGCCACGCGCCACGGCCAGCCGATGCGACCAGAAGAACCAGTCCTCCGAGACCAGGTAGAGCAGCGTCGGCGGGGCGTCCGTGGGCGTCATCGGCGGCGTCGCAGCACCAGGGTGTGCCAGCCGTCGAGGGCGATACGCCGCTCCAGCCCGAGACCCCGGGCGCGATAGGCGGCGAGGACGGCCGCGGCATCGGCGGCGAGGAAGCCCGAGAGGACGGCGCGGCCGCCCGGCGCGAGATGTGCCGCGACATCGGCGGCCAGCGCTTTCAACGGCCGGGCCAGGATGTTGGCGACGATCAGGTCGAACGGACCGGCGGCCCGGAGCGCCGGCGCGCGGAGGCCGTCGGCGCG
>CAZBWP010000307.1:0-3057 GCA_964495295.1 uncultured Rhodospirillaceae bacterium
CTGGTCACCGTTGCCGCCGCCGGCAACTGGGCCAGCGCGACCCGGCCCGCCTATCCCGCGGCCTATCCGGACGTCATCGCCGTCACCGCCGTCGCGGCTGACCGCCGAATCTATAGCCACGCCAACCGTGGCGGCTGGATCGATTTTGCGGCGCCCGGCGTTCGTCTGTGGACCGCGGTGCCCGGCGGCGGGCGCTATCAGAGCGGCACGTCCTTCGCCAGTCCGTTCGTTGCGGTGCGGGTCGGAGCCGAGATCGCCGCCGGCCACAGCCGCGATCCTGAGGCGCTTCGCCGGCATCTGCGGCAAGGCACCGTTGACCTTGGACAACCGGGCCACGACGACGTCTTCGGCTGGGGTCTGATCACCGCCCCGCCGCGTTGCGCCACGACGACCGCAAAAGCCCACTCACTCGGCGGCGGAACTGCCCGCTAGTGTTCGCACCAGTTGCAGCAACCGCCGTCGCACCTGCGCATCCGGAATCCGGAAGAAGCAGTGCATCAATTCCAGGGACTCTCGGCTGGTCGACGGATCCTCCAACTCCATTTGGGGCGTGTCATGCATACCGGCGACGGCGTAGTTCATGCCTTCTACGCCCTCTCCCGAAACGCCTTCGAAGAAATAGGTGACGTCCACCCCAAGTGCGCGCGCGATCCGGAACAGGTTGCTCGCGCCGACCCTGTTCGTGCCGCTTTCGTATTTCTGGACCTGTTGGAAGGTTACGCCGACGGCTTGGCCAAGTTTCGTTTGGCTGATGCGCATTCCGGCCCGCCGCAATCTGATTCGGGCTCCTACATGCCGGTCTATGGGATCCGGCCCTTCTTCAACGACTGATCTTCTCATTTTTACGGCTCAATTACCCCACGTCGCCCGCCGCGAGACGAGCTTGTTTTCCCTCGACACATGACATTTATATACCAAAACGAGCGGCTCGTCTCGGCTGCCGCACACCGGCGCGCAAACAGGATCGCCGATGGTGCCGGCGACCAGAACGTGCCACTCCCGCCCTTCCGTCGCAATGCAATGAATGGCACCATGGCGAAGCCACAAGCCAGCGATCCCCGTACCGAGGGCCGTACCGAGGGCCGAACCATGCACGCCAATGGCACCTGATCCGATGAATGCCGCCGATCGTTCCGCTCGCCTGTCCCTGGGGTTCTCCTCCGTCGGGCACATGTATTCGCACCTGTTCGCCCCGATCTTTTTCGTCGTCGCCCTGACGCTGGAGACCGAGTGGTCGCTGACCCATGGCGAGGCGATCACATTGGTGGTGCTCGGCAACGTGTTGTTCGGCGTCGCGGCGCCGGTGGCTGGCTGGCTCGGCGATCGCTGGCGCGTGACCGCGATGATCAGTCTGTTCTTTCTCGGCACCGGCGGCGGCATGATCCTGACCGGACTGACGGAGACGCCGAATCAGATGATGCTGGCGCTGGCGGTCACCGGCCTGTGCGCCTCCATCTACCACCCCGTCGGCATCGCCTGGCTGGTTCGCAACGCTGCATCGCGCGGGCTCGCGCTCGGGGTCAACGGCGTGTTCGGCGGCATCGGGCCCGCCGTGGCGGCGCTCACCGCCGGCCTGCTCACCGATCTCGCCGGTTGGCGGTGGGCGTTCATCGTTCCGGGCGTGCTGATCATCGCCACCGGCATCGCCTTCCAGGTCCTGGTGGCGCGCCGCATCATCGTCGAGACGACCGTCGACCGCCGGCGCGACGCTCCGGCCTCCCGCGAGGACACGCGGCGCGCGTTCATGGTGCTGGCGGTGACGCTGCTCTGCACCGGCCTGATCTATCAGGCGACGCAAGCCGGGCTGCCGAAGGTGTTCGCCGAGGGCCTCGGCGACATTCTGAGCGAGGGCGTCCTCGGCGTCTCGGCGCTGGTCGCCTTCGTCTATCTGATGGCGGGCGGGCTGCAGGTGGTGGCCGGCCATCTCGCCGACCGTTTCCCGTTGCGGTCGGTCTACATGATCTGCTTCGCCCTGCAGGTGCCGTTCCTGATGCTCGCCGGCGCCATCGGCGGTCTCGGTTTGGTGGCCGTCGCGGCGATCATGGTGTCGATCAACGTCGGCGCGCTGCCGGCCGAGAACAGCCTCGTCGCCCGCTATGCGCCGGCAAACTGGCGTGGACTGGCCTTCGGATTGAAGTTCATCCTGGCCTTCGGCGTCAGCGGCCTCGGCATCAAGATGAACGCCGTGATCTACGACGCCACCGGCGGCTTTCTCTGGGTGTTCGTGATCCTCGCCGCGATCGCCGCCGTCGGTTTTGCCGCGACGCTGCTGCTCCCGGCCGAGCACCGGCGCGCCGCCGTCATCGCCGAACCCGTGTCGGCAATCCCGTCCTCCGCCGGGGTGCCACCCGCGGCGCGGTGATCGAACCCGGACCGGGCGGGCAGGGGGCGCCGCCTTGCCTGTCCGGCGGCTCCACTCGGTCTCGCAGGCCGTGCATTCGGTTGGAGACGGCTCTGGCCGTGCCGGAGGCTCCTGTGCTACGTCAGGTCATGAGCGGGAGAGAAACACTTGGGCCGCCTCCGGTCGAGGCCGACACAGCGTTGAACATGCACGATATCATCGCCGCACTCCGCAAAGAGCATTCGAATATCACGCAACTCCTGGATATTCTCGACCACCAGGTCGCGAAGTTCGACCGTGGGGAAGACCCCGACTACGAAATCGTCGAAAGCATCGTCGACTACTTTCAAAGTTTCCCGGACCTCTATCATCATCCCAAGGAAGATCTCGTTTTTCGCCGCCTGCAGCAACGCGACCCCGCGGCGGCGGCCCGGGTGGGCGATTTGCAGCGGGAGCATGAAGACCTCGCCGCCCGCACCCGGGCGTTTGCGTCGGGTGTCCGCGCGGTCTTGGACGAAGCGCAGGTTCCGCGGCAGGCATTGCGCACCTGGGCGCGGGCGTTCATCGACAGGCAGCGCGAACACATGCAGCGGGAGGAGCGGCTGTTCTTCCCCGCCGCCCTGCGATCCCTGACGGCCGAGGACTGGGCCGACATCAAGCTGCGGATGACCGATCACGAGGATCCGTTGTTCGGCGCCGACGTCGGGCGGCGCTAC
>CAZBWP010000308.1:0-3052 GCA_964495295.1 uncultured Rhodospirillaceae bacterium
TCGATGCCTTCGACGTCAAGGCCGATGCGCTGGCCGCGCTCGCGGCCGTCGGCGCTCCCGTCAGCGCGCTCAGCATCAGCCGCGACGCCCCGGCATGGTACCATCCCGGTCGCTCGGGCTCGCTCCGGCTCGGCCCGAAGACGGTGCTGGCGAGCTTCGGCGAGCTGCACCCGCGGGTGCTGCGCCGTCTCGACGTGGCCGGCCCGCTGGCCGCGTTCGAGGTCCACCTGGACGCCATCCCGTTGCCCAAGGCGCGGTCATCGGCGGCCCGGCCGGCGCTTGAGCTGTCGCCCTTCCAGCCGGTCGAGCGCGACTTCGCGTTTGTCGTCGAGGCGGCCGTGCCGGCGGCCGACGTGGTCCAGGCGGTGCGCGAGGCCGACCCCGAGCTCATCGTCGATGCGTCCGTGTTCGATGTCTTCACCGGCGAGGGGATCGGCAGCGGCCGGAAGTCGCTCGCCGTCACCGTCACCTTGCAGCCGCGCGACCGCACCCTTACCGACGCCGACCTGGAGAGCCTGGCGTCGCGCGTCGTCGGGCGGGTCGGCGAACGCACCGGCGGCACGCTCCGCGGCTAACCCGCCGCGCCTCCCAACGCACCGCCGAAACCGGGCGTCGTTGGTATTTCCTTAAGGTTTTGTCCTTTACGGTCAGGGAGCTAACCCCTGTGGGGTTAACCATGCCGGTGACGGCGGGGCGGTCCGCCTTGCATCGCGGCGGCGATGCAAGGATGCGTCGGGAGAACACGGTGTCAGACCCATCGGTCCAATTCGATCGGCGTTTGGTGGATCGCCTGGTGGACTGCTGGCGGCGGGCCCATGCCGACACGGCGGCGCCAACGCTCGACGCCTTCTATGCCCTCGAGCTCGACGACATGGTTGCCCACCTGGTCCTGATCGAACTGCAGAAGAATGGCTGTGCCCCCGTGTTCCGCATGATCGGCCCGGCCTATCGTCGCGAGTGGATCGCCGATGCGACCGGCTGTCCGACGACCGCCGTCCCGCCGGACACCCTGCTCGGCCGGGCGGTGCAGCATTGGCGCGAAGCGCTGGCCCGGGCCGTGCCGGTGGCCGGCGGTGGCGGCTTCACAGATCTGCAAGGACAGAACGTCTTGTACAGAAGCATCATCCTGCCGCTCTGCGAGGACGGACGGCGGATCACCCATCTCCTCTGCGCGGCCAGCGGCGCCCGCACCAAGCGAACGTCGGCCGGTGCGGACGTTCGCGCCGGCTCGGCGCGGGCGGGGTGAGCCATGAACCGCGTCGCCGTCTTCGAAGTGCACCGGTTCCGCGAAGGCCGGTGGATGATCGATTCGGTCTACGATGATCGTGACGTGGCGCTGCACGAGGGCCGCAAGCTGCTCAGCGGACGGATCGGCGTCGCCGTTCGCGTCGTCGAGGAACACTTCGATCCCGAGTCCGGCGACCACGGCAGTCGCACCATCTTCGAGGGTCGCAAGGGCGAGTTCAAGCAGGTCACGCCCGCCGCGCGACCGGAGCCGAAGATCAGGTCGAGCACGACCCCGCCGCCAGCCAAGCCCAAGTCGGGGTTCGTCCGCTGGCTGGTGCTGATGGTTCTGTGCATCGGCGGCATCGGTCTCGCCCTGCTGCTCGGGCTGATGGCGCTGCTCGACTACGTCGGCTGATCACCCGGCCGATCCCCTGCCATCCGATCAGGCGGCCGGGGCGATGCACGCCGGATCGTCGTGGCGCACGGCATTCACCCGGCGCGCCACCGGATAGACAGTCAACGCCTGCCGATACGGCACCAGGAGGGCGGCCGCCAGCGGCGCCCGGGCATCCAGCCACGCATCGAACGCCTCGGCGGCAAGGATCACCGGCATCCGGTCGTGGATCGGCCGCAGCTGATCGCTGGCCTCGGTCGTCACGATGCTGCAGGTTTCCAGAACCGGCCCCGCCGGGTCCCGCCAGCGCTCCCAGAGGCCGGCGAACGCCACCGTCGCGGGCGTGGTGATGTAGAACGGCTGCTTCGGCCCCTGGGGCTGTGTCTGCCACTCGTAGAAGCCGTCGGCCAGCACCAGGCAGCGGCGCTTGCGGAAGGCGTCGCGGAACGACGGCTTTTCCGCGACGCTCTCGGCGCGGGCGTTGATCAGCCGGCTGCCGATCGTCGGATCCTTCGCCCAGAACGGCACCAGGCCCCAGCGGAGCATGGCCAGCGCCCGGCCGCCGCCGGACGTCCCATCCTTGGGCGTGCTTCCCCCGGCCGCGTCATCCCCCGCGGCCGCGTCCCCCCCGGCCGAATCCTTCGTGGCTGGCCGGACCACCGGCACCGTTTGCGTCGGCGCGATGTTGTAGCGCGGCGTCGGCCGGAGATCCGCGTCCGGCACCTCGCTGATCCGGTAGAGATCGACCAACTCCGACCAGGTCCGCGTCTGCGTGTAGCGTCCGCACATGCCAGCCAGGATAGCGCGCCCGCCGGCCCGCGCCCACCCCGAGGTTGCCCACCCCTGCATGGCACCGCCCGGCGGTGCCCACCCCTGCATGGCACCGCCCGGCGTATCGACGCCGCCCCGGCCGGGCGCTATAACGTCGGCTGACGAGACACCCGGATGGAGCGCTGCCCGGCGCCCGGCCACCCGGTCCCACGCTTGAGGAGGAGACGACGGCATGTCGAGCGAAGACCTGCATGCGCCGCGCGAGCGGCTGACCACCGAGACCCTGCACCTGCACCAGGCCATCGTCTCCCTGAAGGAGGAGATCGAGGCCGTCGACTGGTATCGCCAGCGCGCCGACGACTGCGAGGACGCCGCCCTGCGCGAGGTGCTGCTGCACAACATGCGGGAGGAGATCGAGCACGCCTGCATGGTGCTGGAGTGGCTGCGCCGCAACGATCCGCACTGGGAGAAGGAACTCCGCACCTACCTCTTCACCGAAGCCCCGATCACCGAGGTCGAGGAAGACGAAGCCCACTGACCCGCCGCCGCCGATCGGCGATGGGACCCGCCGTCGCCGATCGGCGCGCCGTGCAGCCGCGGCGCGTCGCGTTCGTGGCGTGAACGATAGCCCTTGCAATCCAGGTTCAGTTCATGAACACT
>CAZBWP010000309.1:0-3043 GCA_964495295.1 uncultured Rhodospirillaceae bacterium
CTAGCCGGCACCGGAATCAGATGTCCGCCGGCAGCACTCACACCACCATTACGCTCTATCTGGTGTCCCACGCATCGGGAGAGCTGATCGAGATGTTGGCGCGCAACGCTGTTGCCCAGCTCGACGGGGTCAAGATCGAGAGGCGTTTGTGGAAGTTCGTCCGCAATCTGGGTCAGGTCCCGGATATCCTCGCCGCCATCGGAACGAGCCCCGGCTATGTTTTGCACAGCATCGCCGCAACAGATATTCGAGAAGCATTGGAGATCGGTTGCAGGCGGCTCGCAACGCCGTGCGCGTTCTCGCTCGAGCCCCTGGTCAGCGATTTGTCGAAGCACTTCAATGTCCCGGTGCGCTATCGTTCGAGCGCCCGCGACGTGATCGACGAGGAATACTATCAGCGTGTCGAGGCCATGAAGTACGCGATTGCCCACGATGACGGCATGGCGGCCGACGACCTGGAAGATGCCGACGTCGTGCTCATCGGTGTTTCGCGCGTTACGAAGACGCCAACCTGCGTCTATCTGGCGTCCCGCGGGATCAAGGCGGCAAATGTGCCGCTGGTGCAGGGCGTTTCGCTCCCCGACAGTGTGCTCAATGCCAAACATCCCCTCGTCGTCGGCTTGACCATCGACCCGGCACGGCTATCGATGATCCGTTCGGCGCGCGCCCGCCTTCTCAGGATGGAGGCCGACAGCGATTATTCAGATGTCGATGCCCTGCGCACCGAACTGCAGGAGGCCCGGCGGTTGTATGCTCGCCGCCGCTGGCCCGTGATCGATATTTCCAATCGGTCGATCGAGCGCACCGCTGACATGATCATCGCCTTGTTGAAGAAGCGTCAGGCGCATGCCGAGTGACGCGACACCGGACGCCGTCCTGCTGCGCGTCGACGAGATGTACCAGGCCGACCGCGCGGCCATGGATGCGGGCGTTGCCGGCCTCGACCTCATGGAAGCCGCTGGCACGGCGATCGCGCGGGAGATCAGGCGGTGCTGGCGTCCGCGTCCGACCGTCGTGCTGGCCGGCCCGGGCAACAACGGCGGGGATGGGTTTGTTGTCGCGCGCCTCCTTGCCGACCGCGGCTGGCCGATCCGCATCGGTCTGCTTGGCTCCATCGACCGTCTCGGCGGGGATGCCGCCGTCAATGCCCGGCGCTGGCTCGACCGTCCGGGCGCGAGCGTTTTGCCCATGGCGGACGACCTGATCGATGGATCGCCCCTCATCGTCGATGCGCTCTTCGGGGCGGGACTGGTGCGGGCGATCGAGGGGCTCCCCGCGGTTCTGCTCGACGCCATTAACGCGCGCGACCTTGACTGTGTCGCCGTCGACGTTCCGAGTGGCGTCGATGGAAATACCGGCGAGGTTCACGGCACTGCGCCACGCTGCCGGCTGACCGTTACCTTCTTCCGCGGCAAGCCAGGGCACTGGCTGCTGCCCGGCCGCGACCTATGTGGTGACCTCGTCGTCGCCGACATCGGCATTCCCGACGCCGTGCTGGCAAACATCGCCCCACAGCTGACGTTGACCGATCCGGTAGTCTGGCGCGACCAGTTTCGCTGGCCCTCGGCCGCGGGCAACAAGTATGGCCGCGGCCATTGTGTCGTCTCCTGCGGTCCGATGACCGGTGCCAGCCGGCTGTCCGCCGAGGCGGCGCGCCGCATCGGCGCCGGGCTCGTCACGGTGGCGGTTGCGCCGGAAGATCGGGCGATCTACGCCAGCGGACCGCCTGGCACGATTGTCACAACCTTCAGTGATGACGATACCTTTAGTGACTACCTGGCCGATCCGCGTCGTAATGCCGTGCTGATCGGCCCTGGCGCCGGGACGACGTCGTCGACCCGCACGCGCACGCTTGCGGCCCTCGCATTGCGGAAGAGCTGCGTCCTCGATGCCGACGCATTGACCGTCTTCCGGGAGGATCCAGCGACCCTGTTCGCAGCACTCCATGAGCGAAGTGTGCTAACTCCACACGATGGCGAGTTCGCCCGGCTGTTCGATGCCGCCCCTGACAAGTTGGCGCGGACCCGCGCCGCCGCAGGGGCGAGTGGGGCCGTTGTCCTGTTGAAGGGCTTCGACACGGTGGTTGCCGCGCCGGACGGGCGGGCGGCGATCAATCGGACGGCGCCGCCGGAATTGGCGACCGGCGGAACAGGGGATGTCCTGGCGGGAATTCTCCTCGGACTGCTTGCGCAAGGCATGCCGACATTCGAGGCCGCCTGCGCTGCCGCGTGGCTGCATGGCACGGCTGCCACCACCGTTGGCCCGGGCCTGATTGCCGAGGATGTGGTCGACGCGCTGCCCTCGGTTCTGGAGGCGCTGCGGCGTGAAACTGGCGGTGGGAATTGACAGGCGCAGGCGAGCGGCTAGATTAGCCGGCCTGTTGGTAGTTCTGCTACGTATGCGGGCGTGGTGGAACTGGTAGACACGCAGGTTTTAGGTACCTGTGACGCAAGTCGTGGGGGTTCGAATCCCTTCGCCCGCACCAGACGCCGCCCAGCCGAGGACCGGCTTCCGCCCGCCCTCGCTGACCATCGTGCCAGCGGCCCGCCGCCGCTGCAACAAGGCTATACGCCGCCGCCGGTAGAGAGATTATGCAGGTCACCGAAACGAGGTCCGAAGGACTCATTAGAGAGTTCAAGATTGCGGTTCCGGCCGCCGACATTCAGCAGAAAGCCGACGGTCGGCTGCAGGAGTTGGCGCGGACGGCCCGGCTGCCCGGGTTCCGGCCGGGGAAGGTCCCCGTGGCGATTCTCCGCAAGCGCTACGGCGCCGCCGTGCGGGGTGAGGCGCTGGAGCAGATCGTCAAGGATGCGACCGGAACGGTGCTGTCGGAGCGAGGACTCCGGGCCACCGGCCAGCCGCGGATCGAGGTCACCTCGACCGACACGGACGCCGACTTTGAATATACTCTGGCCGTCGAACTGCTGCCGGACGTGACACCGCCAGACTACGCCGCGATCACCTTGGAGCGGCTGGTTGTCGAACCTGAGGAGGCGACCATCGACTCGACGGTGCAGGATCTCGCCGCGCGCGACCGCACCGC
>CAZBWP010000310.1:0-3033 GCA_964495295.1 uncultured Rhodospirillaceae bacterium
CGCACGCCGTAGGGGTCGCGCATGCCGATCAGCTTGCGCCGGGTGATCGCGACCAGCGAATACGCCCCCTCCAGCTGCCGCATGGCGTCAACGATCCGATCGACCACGGTGCCATACTCGCTGGTGGCGATCAGATGGATGATCGTCTCCGTGTCGCTGGTCGATTGGAAGATGGCGCCGCGGCGCACCAGCGCCTTCCGGACCGTCATGGCGTTGGTGAGATTGCCGTTGTGGGCGATGGCGAGCCCACCGAAGGCCAAGTCGGCGAACAGCGGCTGCACGTTGCGCAGCACCGTATCGCCCGTCGTGGAGTAGCGCACGTGGCCGACGGCGACCGCGCCGGGCAGCCGCCGGATCACCGACTCGGAGTTGAAGTTGTCGCCGACCAGCCCCAGCGCCTTGTGGCTGTGAAAGTGCTCGCCGTCGAAGCTGACGATGCCGACGGCCTCCTGGCCGCGATGCTGCAGGGCGTGCAGCCCCAGCGCGGTCGTCGCCGTCGCGTCCGCGTGGTCAAAGATGCCGAAGACGCCGCATTCGTCATGAAACCGGTCGTCGTCCATGGCGTCGCGGCCGCCGGCGGACTCCGGTTCCAGGTGTGCCATTCATCGGCCTCCCGTGCTGCTCTCGAGCAGGCGTTGCATGTCTTGTCGCTCCTTGTCGCCGTAGCCCTGGGGACGCCCGGGGTCGGCTGGTGTCTGGCTCTTCGGCTCGGGACTGACCATCTCGCGATAGATCCGTTCCGCGTCCATGGCCCGCCGCACGGCCTCGTTGGCCTGGTCGGCGGTCGCCCTGGCCTCGTCGTCGGCGCCGCCGGGAACCAGCGTCCGCACCCACGCGGCGCCGGAGGCGACCACGTCGTAGGTCTTGGCGTTCTTCAGCCATTCCGGCTGATCGGCCGGCTTCACCAGGAAATCGACGCCGATGTAGACGAGGACGACCAGCAGCGCCCCGCGCGCCAGCCCGAACGCGAAGCCGAGGGAGCGATCCAGGGGGCCGAGCCCGACGGTGCGGACACTCCGCGAAATCAGCCGCGTCAGGATCGACAGCACGATGATGGCGACAAAGAACACCGCGAGTCCGGCGGCGATGTTGGCGATGCGCGTATCGGACACGACATCCAGCAGCAACGGAGCGACCAGCGGATAGGCATAGACGGCGGCGACGATGGCGCCGATCCAGGCGGCCACGTCCAGCACCTCCTGAACGAAGCCGCGGACGAACGCGAGCAGGCCGGAGGCCAGGAGGATCGCCACGACGATGACGTCGCCCAGCGTCACCGGCAGGTCAGACATCGCCCACGCTCCCCGCACTCCGTTGGCCGGCGGCGGCGCGGGGCGCCTGCAGCGCGGCGATCAGCTCACCCACGTGGCCGATTTCGCTCACCACCATGTCCTCAGGCACCGCCCATCCCGTTCCGCTTCGCCTGGCCGGCACGAATGCCCGCCCGAACCCCAGCTTGGCCGCCTCGCGCAGGCGCGCGTCGAGCCGCGCCACCTGACGCACCTCACCGGCCAAGCCGATCTCTCCGACGACCACGGCGTCGGCCGGCGCCGGGCTGAGGGCGGCGGCGGAGCCGAGCGCGGCGGCGACCGCCAAGTCGGCGGCAGGTTCACTGATCCTTAACCCGCCCGCCACATTCAAGTAAACATCCTGCCCGCCAAACGCCAGCCCGCAGCGCGCTTCGAGCACCGCCATCACCATGGCGAGGCGGCCGGAGTCCCAGCCGACGACGGCGCGGCGGGCGGTCGCATACGCCGACGGCGCGACGAGGGCCTGAACCTCGAGGAGAACCGGCCGGCTGCCCTCCAGTCCGGCGAACACGCAGCAGCCGGGGACGCCCCGCTCCCGCTCGGCCAGGAACAGCGCCGACGGGTTGACCACCTCGCCAAGCCCCGCGCCCGTCATCTGGAACACGCCGATCTCGTCGGTCGCGCCGAATCGGTTCTTCACGGCGCGCAGGATGCGAAACTCGTGGCCGCGTTCGCCTTCGAAATAGAGCACGGTATCGACCATGTGCTCGACGACGCGGGGGCCGGCGAGCAGGCCTTCCTTGGTGACGTGGCCGACCAGCAGCAGCACGAAGCCGCGGCGCTTCGCCAGCCGCACCAGTTCCTGCACCGACGCCCGCACCTGGGCGACGGTTCCCGGCGCCGAGTCGAGGTTGTCGACGTAGAGCGTCTGGATCGAGTCGACGACCACGGCGCCGGGCGGCGACGGCCCGTCCAGGGTGGCGACGATGTCGCGCACCGAGGTGGCGACGGCGAGGCTCACCGGCGCCGTGGCGAGGCCGAGCCGTGTCGCCCGCAGCCGCAACTGGTCGAGCGCTTCCTCGCCGGAGACGTAGGCGCAGCCGATGCCGCCGGCCAGGGCCGCCGCCACCTGCAGCAACAGCGTCGATTTGCCGATTCCGGGATCGCCGCCGATCAGCAGCACCGAGCCGGGTACCAGGCCGCCGCCGGCGACGCGATCGAACTCGCCGATGCCGGTGGCGTGACGCTCAACCGGGGTCGCCGGGCCGTCCAGCGGCACCAGGACGAGCCGGCGGCCAGGCTTGTGACCGAGCCCCTTCGGCGCCGCCTCGCGGCGGATTTCCTCGACGATGGTGTTCCAGGCGCCACAGGCGGGGCACCGACCGACCCACTTGGACTGCACCGCGCCGCAGTCCTGACAGACGTAGGTCGGAGCGTCACGCGCCAAGCTCGGCGCCCTTCGCGCGGCGGTGGCACGGGCTCACGACCGCACCTGCATCTTGATCGGCCCCTCGGCCCGCCCGTGGATGAACTGATCCACGTGGGCGTTGGTGCAGCGCTCGATCTCGGCGACGCTGCCGCTCCAGATGATCTTGCCCTCGAACAGCATGGCGATGCGGTTGGCGATCTTGCGGGCGCTGGCCATGTCGTGGGTGATCGAGAACGCCGTCGCGCCGACGTCGCGGGTGGTCTTGACGATCAGGTTGTTGATCACGTCGGCCATGATCGGATCGAGACCGGTGGTCGGCTCGTCGAAGAAGATGATCTCGGGATCGATGGCGAT
>CAZBWP010000311.1:0-3002 GCA_964495295.1 uncultured Rhodospirillaceae bacterium
TCCGTCGGCGGCGGTCAGCGTGTGGGTGTCGTAGTCGAAGACCCAGCCGGCGAAGCGGGCGAGTTCGGCGGCGGGCTGGGCTTCGGCCGTGCAGGGATCGGGGCGGGCGCGGCGCAGCACGGCGTTGATGCGCGCGACCAGCTCGCGCGGCTCGAACGGCTTGACCACGTAGTCATCGGCGCCCAGTTCCAGCCCGAGCACCCGGTCGGTGACGCCGCTGCGTCCCGTCAGGATGATGACGGGCAGGCCGCCGCCACAGAGTCCGCGAACCACCTGCAGCCCATCACCGTCCGGCAGGCCGAGGTCGACGATACAGAGCTCGGGCGTGCTGCCGCGCAGGCGGCGGTGCAGGTCCGCCGCGCGGTGAAACATTTCGGTGCGGTAACCGTGCTCCTCGAGCGTCCGACAGACCAGCCGTGCGATGTCGACCTGGTCCTCAAGCACGTAGATCCGCCGGTCGCGAACCGTCATTCCCCTTGTCCGTGAATGGTGCGCTTTCGCGCGCGGCCGGCGACTATACGGCCGCATGCCCGACAAGGGGAAGCCTCGCCCCCGCGTCCGGGTGCATGGCTGCTATTTATTTTTGTTTGCGTCGCGAAAGGCGGCGGCGAGGGCTTCGGTCTCGAAGGGCTTGCGCAGCACCGGGAAGGGACAGTCGGCCACCTCGCGCGCCCGGTCGCGGCCGGCGTAACCGGTCATCAGCACGATCTGCAGCGCCGGATCGAGCTGCCGGGCCGCATGCGCGAGGTCAAGGCCGCTCATGCTGCCGGGCATGACGATGTCGGCGAGCAGGCCGGTGAAGTCCCGGACGTTCTTCAGCAGCGTGAGCGCCTCGTCCGCACTGCTCGCCTCGACCAGGCGAAAGCCGAGGGCGGTGAGCTGCCGGCGGACGACGGTCCGCACCTGCACGTCGTCTTCGACCAGCAGCAGCAAGTTGTCGGCGGCCGCCCGGAACGTCTCAGCGGCCGCGGGCAGGGGTGACGTGCCCTCCCCCGTCTGGACCGCGCGCGGCAGATGGATGGTGACCGTCGTCCCGTGTCCCCGGCGGCTGTCGAAGCGGACCGCGCCGTGCGACTGCTGGACGAAACCGTAGACCATGCTGAGGCCGAGCCCGCTGCCGCCGTGGGCCTGCTTGGTGGTGAAGAACGGCTCGAACACCCGCGCCTGTGTTTCCGCATCCATGCCATCACCGGTGTCCGCCGCGGCGATGCGCACGTAATCTCCCGGCGCGAGGCCGAGCTCGCCGGCCTCGGTCTCGTCGATGCTGACGAACGTCGTCTCGATGCGCAGCCGCCCGCCGCGGGGCATGGCATCGCGGGCGTTGAGCGCCAGGTTGAGCAGCGCGTTTTCCAGTTGGTGCGGGTCGGCCAGGGCCGGAAACGGTTTGCCCCGGGTCGCCGTTTCGATGGCGATGTCGCTCGGCAGCGACCGGCGGAACAGTTTGACCATGCCGGCGACCAGGTCGTCGACATCGACAGGCGCCGGTGACAGCGCCTGACGGCGGGCAAAGGTCAGCAGCCGGTCGGTGAGCCTGGCCGCCTTGCGGGTGGCTTCGATCGCCGGATCCAGGCTCTCGCGAAAGGCCGGCTCGGCGGCGTCGGGGCGCTCGGCCAGCGCCAGGAGGTTGCCGAGGATGACCGTGAGCAGGTTGTTGAAGTCATGGGCGATGCCGCTGGAGAGCTGGCCCACCGCCTCCATTTTGGCGGCCTGGAGGATGGCCAGCTCGGCCTTCTTGTGCCGGGTGATGTCGAGCGCAAGGACAAAGAAACCCGCGATGCGGCCGGGCTTGATCGTCTCCGGCACCAGCCAAGTGCGCACCGTTGCGGTGCGGCCGCCGGCGAGCCTCGCCTCGTGCTCGAAGGAGACGGCCTCGCCGTTCTGGGCACGCTCGACGTACACGCGAAAGCCATCGAGCGCGGCGCTGCCGATCACCGTTGCCGCGCGCCGGCCGATGATGTCGGTCTTGGCGAGACCATAGGCTGCGGCGTAGCGGCGATTGGCGAACAGGCAGGTGAGTTCGCGATCCCAGTAGGAAACGCCGGCGGGCAGGCTGTCGATGACCAGTTGCAGGCGTCCCTCGCTGCGCCTCAGCGCGGCCGCGATCTCGGTCTGCCGGGTGATGGCGGCGAGCAGTTCGTCGTGGGCCGTCTTCAACGCCGCGGTGCGTTCGGCGACCCGCCGCTCCAGTTCCTCGTTCTGCTCGCGGATCAGGCGTTCGGTGCGCCGCTGCTCGGTGACGTCTGTGTAGACCGTGACGAAGCCGCCGTCGGGCAGCGGCCGGCCGCGGATCGACAGGATCCGGCCGTTCGGACGGACCCGCTCCAGGTTGTGGGGCTCGAAGCGCTGGGCGAGGCGAACCCGGGCCGAGACCAGTTCGTCGACGTCGCCGTCGCCGTATTCGCCGCGGTGGGCGTTGAACCGGATGATCTCGGCGAAGTCGGAGCCGCGATAGCAGACCCGGTCCGGCAGGTCGAGGAGTTGCAGGAAGCGGTGGTTCCAGGCGACCAGCCGCAGCTCCTTGTCGAAGACGGTGATGCCCTGGTCGATGTGGTCGAGGCCGGCGAACAAGAGCGCGTAGCAGTGCCGCTCGAACGCCGCCTCGGCGACCAGCGTCGGGTCGGGCGGGGCGCTGCGTCGGCCTTTCGACGGGGCGGACCGTTCGACCGTGGTCATGGCGTGTCCTTTTTCTCCCGCCGCGTCACGCGGCGGTGATGTAGAGCACCGAGCCGGAGAACGACGCAAACAGTAGGACCGCGAGGGCGGCGCGCCGTGGTCCCCGCCCCTGAGTCAACAGGTAGATTTGAAACAATCCGTAAAGGAACAAGGCGAGCCCGAGCAGGGCGGCGGCGTACATGCCGAGGCCGGGCGCCCCCGCATCACCCGACACGCTCTCGGCCGCCGCGGTCCAGGCGACGTATGGCACGGTCAGCCAGAGGAACGGCAGCAGATAGGCGGTGGTCCGATAAATGCCGATCAACAGGCCGGGTCCGCCGATCGCCTTG
>CAZBWP010000312.1:0-1169 GCA_964495295.1 uncultured Rhodospirillaceae bacterium
CTGCAGCTGTGGCGCGATGTCGAACCGGTGGAAGGCGGGCTCGAGCCCGAGGCCGCAGGCCCGGCGTTCGGACGAGGCCTTCCAGTCGGCGACCATCTCGACCAGATCGATCAGGCACATGCCGGCGACCCCGTCCGGGTAGTGCTCGGGGTGGTGGCTGTTCGTGCGGTAGTGGTGCTCCAGGCCCTCGCGCAGGCGCAGCAAGGCGGCGTGGTACTCGGGGCTGGAGAACTCGACCCCGCCCGGCATCGGCGTCAGCCGGTCGAAATAGGGCTTCTCCAACGGGCCGAGCTTGCTCTGGTCGTGGGCCTGGCCGCGCTGCAGGAGGGCGATGGCGAACTCGCTCAACAGCCCCTGCACCCGACGCATGTGCGCCAACGTCTCGATCGTGCTGTCGCGCTCGGGCATCGCCCTTCTCCGTTGCTCACGCGGCCCCCCAGGGCAGGCCCCATCGTTTCGCACAGACCGGACCGTAGCCGACGGCGGTCGACTTGCCGGCCGAGAGGCCGCTGCCACAGAAGCAGCAGTTGCCGGTCAGCTTACCGAAGTCCTGAGCGACTTTGGTAGGGTTCGCTGCCAGGCGGTGCATAAGTTCAGCCACGTGATCGCCGAGCACCTCGTCGACTTTTTTGCCCATCTCCCAGGCGCCGCCGGGCGAGACCCGGCCGTAGAACAGGTTCTGCCCGAACGGTTTGCCGTCGGTCAGGCTGACCCAGCCGGCGCGGCTGCTGGCCGGGCCGGCCAAAGCGAGGACCAGGGGCCGACCGTCCGGCAGCGCCAGCCAGATCTTCGGGTGCTTCAGGTGGGCCTTGGCTTGCACGAACAACTCGACGACGCCGGCGAAGTCGCCGACCTCGATCGGTGCCGACCCCGGCTGGGACCCGGCCTGCTGGGCTGGCGGGACCGTCCGGTCGGCCAGGACGCGCACCCAGTACCATTGCTTGGCAGAGAGTGTGCCCTTCCGCTCGAACTGCTGGAGTAGCGAGGTGGCGAAGTCGATGTCCTTGTCCGGCAGCTGGCCGAGCCCGGCCTCGAGCCGCGCCGCGGCGTCCAGATTGCCGAGGGCATCCGGCAAGCCCGCACTGGGCTGGGGGCCGGGCTGGGGGCCGGCTGGCAGGTTGCTACAGGTGGCGGACATGGGCGGCCCTCCTTGGCCGTAATGGGGTTGG
>CAZBWP010000312.1:1269-2999 GCA_964495295.1 uncultured Rhodospirillaceae bacterium
TTGGCCGTAATGGGGTTGGATGGAACTCCAGTCTGCGTTGGGTGTCGTGGGGGGCAAAGAGTTTTGGCGTGCAGTTAACTGCAAAAGCGCATGTCAGCCGGGGCCGTGCCACTGACCCTCTAACGGACCTGCTCGGCCATTTCGGACTGGGGCTCGAGACCGGTGATCACGCCCTCGGCGTCGCGCTCGATGCCGAGCAGCAGCGTGCCCTGGGTGGTGGCCTCGGGCGACCGGGTGCCCGCCGTGCAGACGAGCCGGTCCGCTGGCTGGCCGGGGGCGCACTCGTCGAGCCAGAGCCAGGCGGTGGCCCCGCTGCCGGCGAGGAAGGCCTCGATCGCCGCGGCCAGGCAGTCGGCGCTGGCCGGGTCCCGGTCGCTCTCGATGAACAGCGTCAGCGGCGGCTGGCCGGGCCTGAGGGCGATCACCACCGGGGCGATGCCGGTGTCGCCGATCGCGACGTCGCGGGCGATCGCCAGGGCCCGCTCGAGCAGGACAGGGACCTGCCAATCGTGCGCCGGCGCATCCTGTTCGCGCCGCCGGGTCTGGTTCATCGGTGGTCTCCCCATGCGCCCGCGGGCGGTTGCAGGCCGGGCGCGACCAAGAGCGCCCGGGTGTTGTCGTCGATCAGCCGGCTGCGCCAGTCGGCGACGCGTGGGGCTTCGCCCTCAGCCATGGCAGCTGAACTCCAGCCCGGCGCAGCGGCCGATGAACGGCTTTCGCGGATGCCGGCGGCTCAGGCGCAGCGGCAGATTGCTGCCGACAACCGCCACCTCGAGTTCCAGGAGCGACCGCGACAGCACATCGGCCTGGCGGGTCGTCTCCGTATCCAGGCAAGTAATCGCGACTTGTGTTTCGCCCTCTGCTTGAGCATTTGGGGAAATACGACGAAGGTCTAATGTTTGCATGGCACCATCCTTGGATTTGTTTTGTGTGGCAGCAGTATCGTAACAATAAGATACAGTGGTGCAAGCAGTTGAATACTACTGAATGGCGAATGCTTCTGGAGGCAGGGCCGCATCCGGTCCGGTCAGCGGCCCTGGACGCGGCCGTTCGGCTGCAGCCCGATGAGCTTCGTGGCGGCCAGTCGGCTGCGTTGCGCGGGGTCGTTCTGGGCTTCGGCCATTCGCCGCTGGAGCTCGGCCAGGGCATCGCGGTGGATCGCTTCGAGCTCGTAGCCGAGATAGTCCAGGAGCGTCTCGATGACGTCGATGTCACCCCTTGCCCGCTTGCTCTCGATCCGCCTCAGCGTGGTCCGGTTCACCCCGGCCTGGCTCGCCAGCTGGCGCTGGGTGAGGCCCTGCTCCTCGCGCAGCTCCTTGATCAGGTCGCCCCAGAAATCGATGCCGCGCCCCGTCCTGGTCATGCCGATCGGCCCCCTCCGCCGTTGCCAGCTCGCCGAAGCGCGCGACCATGCGGCGAGCTCGGCTCAACCATCGGTCACTGTCCATCGGTACCCCCGGTCCAAACTGTGTGTTGAGCACAATCTGACCCGGCTAGCGGCGGAAGGGAACGCTACCTGTGTTCGGTCTTGTGTTTCGTTCAGACACAGTTCATGCGTCTGGCGCCCTCTGGTGCGCCAGGCAAATGAAAGAAATTCAAGCGTTTAGCGGGATTGCTGGGAAAAGCGGGGTGTCTACGATATAACTCCCCGCTCTACTGTTATTCGCGAATGCCCCGCAGCCGGACATTGCGCCGCCGCAGGAGCTCCATCGTGGTCAGGAGGAGCACGG
>CAZBWP010000313.1:0-2987 GCA_964495295.1 uncultured Rhodospirillaceae bacterium
GCATCGGCCGCCGGGGTGAATTCCAGCGGCTTGGACGGTGGCGTCTGCATGAGGATTTCCTGGTTCCGCCGGAACCGCACCAGGTGCATGAATGCGTCGATGGCCTGTGTGGGCGTGTCGTACGTGGGGATCCGCGCTTCGGCGAACAGGCTCCTCGCCGCCTCCACGGTTTGGCCGCCCATCCAACTCGTGAGCAGGTTGCCGCCGTTCTGCTTTGCGACCTCGATGACGCGCGCGGCCGCTTCGGTGCTGGATGCCATGGCTGTCGGCACGTGGAGGACCATGACGGCGTCGACTTCATGGGCTTTGAGCAGGATGCGCGCGGCGTCGGCGTAGACGTTGGGCGGGGCATCCGTGGTGACACTGATCGGGTTGCCCCTCGGGGCGCCCTCCGGGAGCACGTCGGCGAGTTGCAGCCGCGTTTCGTCGGCGGGCGCGGCGAGGCAGCCGCCCTGCATGATCAGGGCGTCGGCGGCCATGATCGCCAAGCCGTGGCCGTTGGCAATGACCGCCAACCGCTCCCCGCGCGGCACCTTGCCTCGCGCCAGGGTTTCGACGGCGGCGAAGAGTTCGCCGAAGCTGGACACCCGCAGCATGCCAGCGCGGCTGATGGCGGCATCGTAGACGCCGTCGCCGGCGATCGGCGCGCCGCTGCGCTCCACGGCCAGCCGCTGTCCTTCAGCAATCCGTCCGGCCTTGATCACGATCACCGGCTTATTACGGCTGGCACCGCGGCCCGCCGACATGAAGGCTCGGCCGTTTTCGATCCCCTCGACGAACAGGAGGATGGCGCGAGTCATCGCGTCCGAACCGAGGAAATCAAGGATGTCGGAAAACTCGACGTCAACCGCGTCACCGAGCGAGATGAAGTGGGCGAAGCCGATGTTGCGGCGCTTCGCCCAATCGAGAACGCCTGTGCAAATGGCCGCCGATTGCGAGACGAAGGCCATGCTGCCGGTGCGGGCGCTGACGTGTGCCGAGCTCGCTTCGAGGCCGATGTGTGGCACCATCAGCCCGAGACAGGTCGGGCCAAGGATCCGCATGCCGTGCGCGCGTGCCCGCCCGCGAACGGCTTCCCGAAAGGCTTGTCCACGGATCTCAGACCCGGGGGGCGGCGCCGCCGTCAGGATCACCGCTGCCCGGGTGCCGTGGGCTCCGAGGGCATCGATGGCAGCCGGCACGTCGCAGCTTTCGGTCGCAACAACAGCGAGATCGGGCGTTATTGGCAGGGCCGCGATGTCGGGATAGGCGAGGACTCCGGCGACCGCGCGTTGGTCACGACAGACCGGCATGATCGGGCCCTCGAACCCCCCGCGCAGCAGATTGCGCATCACCACGTGGCCCGCGGCGCCTTCGCGGTTGCTTGCGCCGACCACTGCCACCGATTGCGGATACAGCATCTTGTTAAGGTTGCGGATTGACATGTCGGGCTCGAAGTCCGCCATACCCCGCCGACGTCCGACGGTAAAGTTGGATCACGGAGCCGCCCTAAGTCGGGGGCGTGTGGACGGTGCGACCGTTGGCTCGATGCCGACCGATGAACCCCGTCCGTCAGCGTCGAGCCACCAAATCAACGGGGTCATGGATCGAGCGATCTGGCGATTGGCAACCAAGCGTCAGATCCGATCCTGTGGGGATCAATCACCTAGCTGACACCCGCTTTAGAATGTGGGACGCGCTGGGTCAACATCAATTGCTGCACTGCACAATCGGCGGCGGGACGGTGAACGTCCCGGCTTTCCTGGCGATGCTTCAAGGGCGCATTTGCGTTGAACCATCGAGCAAACTGGTTTACGAAGAATTACGCGTGCACTGCAGCAATGTATGGATTTCAGGAGTCGCGTTGACACAGGTTGATGCCCCGGACGTTGCCTCGCCCTGCATCGGCATCTGCAAGATCGAACCGTCAACGGGGTTGTGCCTCGGATGCCTCCGGACGCTGGAAGAGATCGCCGGATGGTCGAAAGCGAGCGATGGCACCAAGCGGGCGGTTGTTGCCAGGATCGCGGAACGGCGGGGCCGCCTGCATCCTTCGCTCCCACAGGCCATGCGCGCCGGGGCGGCACGGTAGCCGCCGCGCCGGGCCGGATCGCACGCCGGCTTGCAAACCCCGTGTCCGGCCGATCCGCTGCGCCATTGATGTGGATGTGTTCCGTCCCTTGCATGACTTGGCGCTGTTGACCCACGTATTCGTTGGTGGGATGCGGGTCTTCGCGACGCGGTGGTGGGGACCGCAATCGCCGCGGACACAAACCGACACGAAGGCACCGGGGTGACGCAGGAGAGTCCAACGATCCGCCCGATCGCGCAATCGGCGGTTGTTCCATACCGTGTGGTCGGAGCCACAGTCCGGGTCCTTCTGGTCACGACGAAGATCAGCAGCCGTTGGGTGGTGCCAAAGGGGATGATCGAACCCGGACTGACGCCGGCGGCGTCCGCCGTCAAGGAGGCGATGGAAGAGGGAGGCGTGCTCGGTGTCGTGACCGGCGGCTGCCTTGGGCGCTACCGCTACATCAAGCGTCGGCCCGGGCGAAGCGCGCATTGCGTCGTGCAGGTGTTCCCGATGCACGTGACCGCGGTCCTGACCAACTGGTCGGAGCGAACACAGCGTCGGCGGGCATGGATGGACCTCGTCCAGGCGCAGGCGTGCGTGCGTGAACCGGGGCTTCGTCGTATAATCGCGACCTTGGGGTCGCGCTTGGCGCCGCGCGTGCCCGGCCGGCCAACCTGTTTCGGGAACGACGTGTGAGCGAGGGGCAACAGGGATCGATCGTCTGGACGCTGGCCGATGGGTCGGTCGTCTCATGTGACGAAAAGCTCAAGGTACTGAACGAGAATCTGTCGGAGATCCGGCAGGTCTGTCAGGACGCGTTCGAGGACGCGTTGCTGATGGGCTGCGACGAACGGCAGATCCGGGCCGTCTTCGCCTGTGTCGTCGAATCCCTCGAAAACCCCTATGCGGAGGACGCCGCCGCTGCCCGCCCTAG
>CAZBWP010000314.1:0-2982 GCA_964495295.1 uncultured Rhodospirillaceae bacterium
CACATGTGACATCCCGGACTCACCAAACCGCCCGGCATTCTGCCCCTGTTACGCGGCGACGCCACTGCCGACGGTGACCACCTGAAAGGGCACCGGTGAGATCGAGGCGGCGAGGATCAGCCAGAAGCCGCGGTCTTGGAGATCCCGCTGGAAAGTCCTGAACTGCTCGGTCATGATGCTTCAGACCGATCCAGCGGACCGGCCCCTGGTTGGCCCGGCCGAGCCGAGGGCGCGATTTCGGCCGCAGGGGATAGCGCCCGTCGCGTTTACGCTACGTGTCCGGGTCATCCGATCCAGGCGGCGGCTCCTCGTGCTCGACGATGCCGATGACGCCATAGTCCGTTGATTTTCCCGTGATTGTCGGTGGGGCGGCCTCGGCCAGCGCGTGCGGATCATCCGTCGTCGACAGCCCACGGCGAACGAGTTCGCGAATCGCGGCGGCCCGCGTCGGCATGGCGTTCCGGAAGCGCCACACGTCGATGGCCCTCAATTCCTCGGAATCGAGCATGACTTGGAGCCGTTGGGTACGCCGCCGGTCGGAATCGGCCATCATCCCTGACGCCCTTTGGGGCCACATCATCACCCGCATCCAGCATGGGTGCTGGCAGCCGATGCCGTCAACTACTCAATTTGAGCACATGCCGCAGCTTGCGTCTTTTCAGCAAGCGGCGCAAGCGCTGCTGGTAAGGTTGCTTAAACAAAAAGGTAATATCGCGGTCTTTTCGGCGGGGACACAAGATAAGCCGTACTCATGCGCCGCATGGAACAAATCAATATGAAAATACTTGATAAACGTGTTCCTCGTGCTAACCTATGTCACAGTCTATCGACGTTCTCGCGGTAGGGGCGAAATCTAGTGGATGAGATCCAACGTTTTACCCTCAGGCGTTTCGTCGATCCACCACGTCACCTGGTGGGCGACTCAGCCAACGGCCGGGCCGTGTCAGTTGGCATCGAACCACTCGCCCGGAGCCCCCGAGTCCAGGATCGACCCGAGTCCGGGATCGACCCGAGTCCGCGATCGAGATGTGCGCGATACGCGCTTGCAGAGGTGCAGCGACAACACCGGTTGTGATTGCGCCGCGGCAGGCGCGCTAACCTTGGAGTTGGAGAGAGACGATGCACGCACTCGCCGAACATCTGGGACAGGTTCGGATGCACAGCAGCGAACCGCTCATCCGCAAGCTCACCTCCGTCGGCCCAGTGACCAATCGCGACATCAAGGTTCCCGACTGTTCCCATGAAGAGCGCGCCCCGGCTGGCGCCGACCTGTTTTCCGAAGGCGACTCGCTGGGCGAGGTCCTGTTCCTGCGAACCGGCTGGGCCCACCGTTATCGACTGCTCAACGACGGCCGCCGACAGATCGTCAACGTCCTGGTGCCGGGAGACCTCATCGGGCCGTTCACGCCGACCGCCAAGCAGTTCGCCGCGACGCTGACCCCGTCATCAATCTGCCGGGTGTCGCGGGCGGACATCGCCCGGCGCATGGGCGACTGCCCGGGCTTTTCCGCGGCCGTGGAAGCGTTGATCGCATCGGAGTTCGAGCTGCTGGCGGAGCGGACGGTGAGCCTGGGGCGACGAAACGCCAAGGAACGCATCGCCTTTCTCCTGCTGGAGGTCTACGAGCGCCTGCGCCGCGTCGGCTTGGTCAACGGCAACTCGTTTGAGCTGCCATTGACGCAGGAGGTCATCGGCGATGCGCTGGGCCTCAGCGTCGTGCATGTCAACCGGACCTTGCGCGCCCTGCGCGAAGCCAAACTGGCCACGGTCGGCTTCGGTCGGGCAACGATCCACGATCTGGAGACCTTGGCGGACGTGGCGAGTGCCGGGGACGGGAGCCAGGTCCCGGCCGAGGAAATGACCGGGATCATCTCGCTTCGCTGAGGTGGTCGCGGCGCCATCGGCGCGGCGCGACACCGGCGGCCCCAGGCCGGTTCAAACTGGAATGATGGTGTCACAGTGATGCTGTCGCAGTGATCGTGTCATGGGGCGCGATCGCCGCCGCCGGCTTCCCCGGTGGCGACGACCGGTTGCTATGCCCTGACGGTCGGCTCGACCGAAGCCGGGCGGCGCTGCAGTTCAGCGGCGACCAGATCCCAGTTGATCAGGTGATTGAGAAAGGCATCGACGAAGTCGGCGCGGCGATTCTGATAGTCCAAATAGTACGCGTGTTCCCAGACATCGCAGGTCAGCAGCGGCTCATCCGTTCCGATCAACGGCGACTCGGCATTTGAGGTCGTTGTTATTTTCAGGTTGCCATCCGGCGAGAGGACCAGCCAGGCCCAGCCGCTGCCGAATTGCCCGACCGCGGCCGTCTTGAACGCATCCTTGAACGCCTCGATGGTGCCGAAGTCACGGCCCAACCATTCGCGGAACGCAAGCGTCGGCGGGCTGGCATTGGGCTTCATCGACGACCAGAACAGGTCGTGATTCCAGACCTGTCCGGCGTTGTTGAAAATCGCTTGCATCTTGGACTGGCCATAGGTCAGGCGGATGATCTCGGGCAGCGAGCGGTCCACCAGGGTCGTGCCTTCGATAAGCTCGTTCAGCGTATCGACGTATTTCTGATGGTGCTTCCCGTGGTGCAAACGCAACGTCTCCGCCGATATGTGCGGCTCAAGCGCGTTTTCGGGATATGGCAGAGGCTTCAGTTCGAACATGTCGACCTCCTTTTGGTCTGACGGCGGCCTGATGGCGATCTGACGGGTTTCTGGCGAGCTGTGACTGACACCAGCGCGTGTTTATCTCTGCTTTTTCTCTGAGGCACCGATTCCGTCAAAGAGATTCTCCTTCGTTCGGCCCGTTCGCGCATTTACCTGCGTTAACGTCGATCCAGTCGGGGAAATCACCGTGAGCGTGGCGGAGGGGATCGTGATCTTGAAGGGTACGGTGGATAGCTGGTCGGAATACGCCTCGGCGCGAGAAAATGCCTACGAGGGTGGCGCGCTCCGCGTCATCAACGATCTGAGGGTTGCGGAGTCG
>CAZBWP010000315.1:0-2954 GCA_964495295.1 uncultured Rhodospirillaceae bacterium
ACGAACCATTCGACGCCGTCGATGGCGAGGGTCTCGACCGCCGAGTAGACCGCCTCGACGTGTCGGCGGGTGGTCTCCAGGCCGGGAAAATTGATGTCGGTCACCTGGTTCCGGACCTCGTCGACGACCTTGACGTTGACCCGTGTGAGCCCCGGGACCTTGACGAAGGAATCGATGATGCCGGTCTCGGTGAACAGCCGGGTGAACGGTTCCATGTTGCCGAGACCGAGCAGTCCGGTGACGGCCACCTCATGACCGAAATGGCTCAGAAACGACGCGACGTTGACCCCCTTCCCTCCCGCGTCCGACTGCTCCCGTGCCACGCGGTTCACTTCGCCCGCGGTGAAGTTCGGCACCATGGCCGTCTGGTCGATCGCCGCATTCAGCGTGATCGTGGCGATTCGGGGACCTGCGCTCATGGTATGGTTCCTCGGGTCTGACGGCTCGATGTCGGTGTCAGGCGAGTGCCCGCACTTCGGCCGCGGTGCGGCAGGACAGCGCGCGTCGGGCGATCTGCCGGACGGTGTCGGACGCCATGCCGCGGATCTGCGCCTTGACCGCGGCAATCGACGGAATGCTGACGCTGAGTTCGCTCACCCCCAGGCCGGTAAGGATGACGACGCCGAGCGGATCGCCCGCGATGCCGCCACAGGCGCCGACCCAGATGTCGGCCTTCGACGCGGCGCGCACGGTCCGGTCGATCATCCGCAGCACCGCCGGATGCAGGCCATCGGCCTGCTTGGCCAGTTGCGGGTGCATGCGATCCATCGCGAGCGTGTACTGGGTGAGATCGTTTGTTCCGATCGAGAAGAAATCGACCTCACGCGCGAACTCCTCGGCCATCATCACCGCCGAGGGGACTTCGATCATCATGCCGATCTCCACCGGGGCGGCACCGATCGAGCGACGGACCTCCTCGGTGATCTCCTTGGCCTTCTGCAGCTCTTCCATCATGGCGATCATCGGGTACATGATCCGCACCGGCCCCGTCGCCGCGGCGCGGAAGATGGCGCGGAGCTGGGTGCGGAACAGGTCCTTGCGCGCGAGGCATTACCGGATGCCGCGTTCCCCAAGGAACGGGTTCATCTCCGCAGGCATCGACAGGTACGGCACTTCCTTGTCGCCGCCGATGTCGAGGGTGCGGATGATGATCGGCAACCCGTTGAGCGCCTTGGTCATCGCCGCATAAGTCTCGAACTGCTCGTCCTCACTGGGAGCGCTGTCCCTTTGCAGGAACAGGAACTCGGTCCGCAGCAGCCCGACGCCCTCGCCGCCCGCGTCGACGGCCGCAGCGGCTTCCTCGACGTCGCTGATATTGGCCACCACCTCGATGCGGGCGCCATCGGTCATGATCGCCGGCTTGTAACAGGCCAGCCGTTCCGCCTGGCGTTGAGCCTGGTGATCGACCAGCGCCTGCCGCGCCGCCGCCGTGTCGGCTTCCGCCGGATGCACCACGAGCACGCCGCTGGTTCCGTCGAGGATCGCCGGCGTCCCGTCCTCAAGATCCAGGATCGAATCGCCGGCGCTGACGACGGCGGGGATGTCGAGGGATCGCGCGATGATCGCCGTATGGGACGTCGGCCCGCCGCCGGCGGTGCAGAGGCCGAGCGCGTACCTGGGGTCCAGGCGCGCGGTATCCGACGGGGTGAGATCGTCGGCGACGAGAATGACCGGTTTGTTTGGAAGGTGCGGTTCGTCCTCCACGGTCACGGCGAGCAACTTGAGCACCCGCCTCCCCACATCACGCAGGTCGAGGGCGCGCCCAGCCAGCACGGGATCCTTCATCCCGGCGAGCACGTCGGCCCGCTCCTCGTAGGCGCTTTGCCAAGCCCAGCCGGCGCTGCGGCCCTCGCGGATCAATGCCCGCGCCGCATCGAGCATCTCCGGGTCTTCAAGGAACTCGGGCATGGGTCTTGAAAATGCCCGCCTTGGCGGGGCCGGATTTCTTCCAGACTTCGTCGAACAGGTCGTCGAGTTCCCGCTTCGCGGTTTCCATTGCCCGGTCGAGCTTCTTCATCTCCGCCGCCGGATCGCGTGCCGTCGCCTCGACAACGATCTTGCCCCGACGGAACTGACGGACCGGACCGAGGGCGAGCCCCGGCGAGGCGGAAATGCCCAACGTCGTCCGACCCTCGAAACGGATCGTCTGGCGCAGTCCAATGACCGGCGTCGCCGCCTCGGCAGCCGCCTCCGCTTCGTCCTCCAGGCCGGACTCGATCGCAGCCTTGAGGGCCTCCAGGGCCCGACCGGCGTCGGGTCCCTCGGCCATCACGCGCACCGTCGCTCCACTCTCGATGCCGAGCTTGAGGAGCGCGATCAGGCTTTTCGCGTCCGCGATCTTGTCGCCGTGGCGAACTCGCACCGTCGCCTGAAAGCCCTTTGCAAGCTCGACCAACGCGGTCGCCGGGCGGGCGTGCAGACCGTGCGGGCCGCTGACGGTGACATCGAACCCCTCGGCGAGGTCCTTCGGCGTCGGGGTGATCGGCGTGGCCGCGGGCTTCGCGGCACCGGACAGCCGAAGCGCGATCTCGTCGGGATCCCCGGTCGTCGCCAGCCGCGCGGCTTCGGCGTCGTCGCCGAGCACATCCGTCAGGTTGGACAGGATCTGCAGATGCTCGTCCGATTTGGCGGCGATGCCAACGACGAGATGCACGGTTTCGCCGGGATTCCACTCCACGCCTCCCGGAACCTGAAAAACCGCGACTCCGGTCTGCTTGATGAGGTCGCGGTCCTTGGGAATGCCATGCGGAATGGCGATGCCGTTCCCCAGGTACGTGTTGGCGACGCGTTCGCGCGCCAGCATGCTGTCGACGTAACCGGGTTCGATGTGACCCGCCGTGACGAGAAGCCGGCCCACCCGCCGGATGGCGTCCGCCTTGTCCTTTGCCGTGCCACCAACCTCTATCGCGGACTTTTTGAACTCCAACATCGCTTCCTCCGGTTCTCGCTTGTTC
>CAZBWP010000316.1:0-1383 GCA_964495295.1 uncultured Rhodospirillaceae bacterium
CGTCGGCGGCGATCGGCGCCAGCGAGACCCGCCGCGCCACCTCGATGCTGCCGAGAGGCCGCCCGGAATAGGGCGACACGGCCAGCGCCTGGCCTTGCGAACTCGTCACCACCAGCCGGTCGCCGACCAGCACCGGGCCGCTCCAAAGCAGCGGCCCCTTCCGCTTTTCCGGGTTCTGCCAGGCGGGCAGCTCGGCGATCCAGTGGATGCGGCCGTTGTCGCGGCTGAGGCTGAGCAGCTCGTGGTTATCGGTGATGACGTAGAGGTGATCGCCGGCCACCCACGGCCGGTTCAGGCCGCCGATCGCGGTTTCCCAGATCCGCCGACCGGAGTTCAGGTCGACGGCGACCATGACGCCGCCGTTGCCGATGGCGAAGACGCGGCCGCGATCGATCACCGGCGCCGCGACGATCTGCGAGATGTTGGCGACCTCGTCGGTGCGGCGGCGCGAGGCCAGCGAGTCGTTCCACAGTTCGCGGCCGCTATCGGCGCGCAGCGCCACCAGTTCGCCGGAGGTGAAGCCGGCGACGACGATGTCCTGGTCCACCGCCGGGGCGGCGGTCCCGACCATGGAGGCGACTTCGCTGACCGACTGGTAGGTCCACAGTTCGGCGCCGTCGGTGGTCTGCAGGGCATGGAGGGTGTTGCCCAGCGTGATCGCGAACACGCGACCGTTGCGCACCGTTGGCGGGCCATGGATCGGCGCATCGACGGAGCTACGCCAGACCTCGGCCCCGGTCTCGGCGTCCACGGCGACGACCTCGGCGAAGCCGCCGGTGGCGAACACGCGGCCGTCCTCGTAGGCGATGCCGCCGGTAATCAGATCGCCCTCGTTCCGCGGCTTGATGCCGACCTGCCACAAGCGCCGGCCGTCGGCGGCATCATAGGCGCTGATCCGATGGGCAGCGTCCATGGCGAACACGCGGCCCCGGGCGGCGACCGGCGGCGGCAGGCGCGGCTGCCCCTTGCTCGGCGACGTGCCGATGCCCGCCCGCCACGCCTGGTCGGGCGTGTCCGGGATCCACAGGTGATGCATGGCATGGTTGGCGTAGCCGCCGGATTGCGGCCACTCCGGGTTGCGTTGCGGCCGCGGCAGCGCGATCGGCGTGGCGCCGAGCGCCGGATCGGGCGTCAGCTCCCGCTGATGCATCATCACCGAGACGCGCTCGCCCGGCAGCGGCGGCTCATCGACCTCGCCGAACCAGATGCCGCAGCCGGCAAGGATGACCAGCGCCATGGCGATCGCGGCAGCGCGCGGCGCCGATCGGAAGGGAGAGGCCAAGGCCATCGCGGGTCAGCCGTCGCCGAGGGTCGCGGCCATGCGTGCGGCGCGGGTGCGCAGACTGGCCGGCGCCGTCGGATCCTCGGCCAGCGCGGCGAACA
>CAZBWP010000316.1:1483-2946 GCA_964495295.1 uncultured Rhodospirillaceae bacterium
GCTCTGCTCCATGCCCTTCCACACCTCGTACCCGGCGACGCCGAGAACCAGGGCGACGGCGGCACCGATGATCAGCGCGCTGTAGCGGTTCCACAGCGAGGCATAACGTTCGGTGCGGAGATCCTCGTCGATCTCGCGAAACAGGATGTCCTGCGTCGGATCAGGCGGTGGGGTCTTCCGATCGTCCTTCGCCATTCAGGCGTCCTCGCGCCACTTGATGGAGCAGCCCATGCTCGGCGTCTGCTCGCGCGGCCCGTGGCCCGTCTCGGCCACCTGGAGCATCGCCTCGTATAGCTCGCGCCGTGTGTCGGGTGCCGCCGGCTGCATGCCGGAGGCGTCGATGCGCCCGCGGAACTGGAGCTCCCGGTCGGCGTTGAAGCCGAAGAAATCCGGCGTGCACACGGCATCGTAGGCGCGCGCCACCGCCTGGGTTTCGTCGACCAGATAGGGGAAGGTGAAGCCATGCGCGGCCGCAAAGGCGAGCATGCGCGCGGGCGCGTCCTCGGGGTAGCGGCGATAGTCGTTGGGCATGATGGCGACGACGCCGATGCCGGCCGCCTTGAGGTCGCGGGCGTCGCGGGCGATGCGGTCGACGACCGCCTTGACGTAGGGGCAATGGTTGCAGATGAACATCACCAGCGTGCCCTTCCGGCCGCGTACATCGGCCAGCGAGACGCTGTTGCCGTTGGCATCCTTGAGCGTGAACTCGGGGGCCTTCCAGCCGAAATCGCAGATCGGGGTCGTCGTTGCCGCCATGCGGCCGCACTCCTCGTCGGTCTCGGGATGGTCCGTGTTACCCGACAACACGGTTGCCGATCAACGACCATACCTCAGAGGAGGCCACTGGCGCGAATGCCATCGAACACGAACTGCACCGCCAACGCCGCGAGCAGCACGCCGATCACCCGGCTGATCACGTGTTGACCGGTGACGCCGAGCAACCGTTGCAGCCGCCCAGCCACCAGCAGCAGCAGCAGGGTGAGGGCCATGACGGCCAGCAGAGCCAGCACGACGGCGATCTGGAGCAGCAGGTCACCATTGGCCTCGGCGGTCAGCAGCACCGCGGCCCCCATCGCCGCCGGCCCGGCGATCAGCGGCGTCGCCAGCGGGAAGACCGAGATATCCTGGCGGCTCTCGGCTTCCGCCTGCTCGGCGCTGGTCGTCGATGAGGCGCCGGACGGGCGGGCGAACACCATGTCGATGCTCAATAACAGCAACAGGATGCCGCCCGCGGTGCGCAACGCCGGCAGGGAGATGCCGAGGACCTGCAACAGCCCTTGGCCGAACAGAATGAAGGCGAGCAGCACGCCGGTGGCGATCAGCGTGCCCTTGACCGCCATGACGCGGCGCTGGCGCGGCGTCGCCGACACGGTGAGCGCCGCGAACAGCACGGCGACGTCCACCGGACTGACCGTCGCGAAGAACGTCGTGAGCGCGCGGAGGCCGAGTTCGAGCATGGCCGC
>CAZBWP010000317.1:0-2942 GCA_964495295.1 uncultured Rhodospirillaceae bacterium
TAGCTGACGAGAAATAGGGCGATTCCCTCTGCCGCACAAGGTTTTCCTCGCCCGACGACCGCACCCGGATTGTCTCGAACACCCTGCGAAGGGCGAATGAATGGGCGATGGATGCCCCGGTGAACAGCCCGCCGCTGGCAAGGTGCTCGCCGTGTGGCGGCTGGCGTGCCAGCAGTCCCACGCGGCGTTGGGCAGGATGAACGAAACCGCCCCGGCGCTGTATTTGGCGGATGCGGGCGCCGCCGATCCGAACTAATGTTCCCGTCGTCAGGCGGCGGCCGAGCCCTTCGCCATGCACCCGAATTCTCCAGATGCGCCGTCCGCGCGTGATCAGTCTCGCGCCTTGTTGAGGAGGCTACGTTCCCCAATGCGATTTCGTTTCACGCTTGCGCTCGGCCTGCTTGCGCCGCTTTGGTCGGCTGACGCGCTCGGCGACATCCGCGTGCCCGACTGCGGCGAGCTTATCGCCTGGGGGCGGGAAGTCGACTTCAAGACCGATCGAAAGGTCAATCCCTTCAAGACCTACGCCTGGCTGGAGGACTTCCTCGGCCCGAAGATGGTCGCGCTCTACGGCAAGTCCGCCGCCGATTTCACGGCCGCCGAGGCCGAGGAGGCGGAGGCCGCTGCCAAGGCGTGCGGCAAGACGGCGGACAAGGCCGACCGCAAGCTGTTGGCGGGGGTCGAGAAGCAGTTCGCCCGCGTCGTCGGCCCCATCGCCGCGAACCGCGAGGAGGCGTTGGCCCAGCTGGGCCCGGCGCTGGAGGCGTTCGCGGCCACGCCCGCGGGCGCCGACAAGCTGCGCATGATCGCGGCGATGCGCGCCTCGGCCGCCGGCGACCGGGGCGCCGTGACCGCCGCCGCCTCGGGCATCTCGCGCGAGGCCGCCAAGGTGCTGGATGGGGTGCTCGGGCCGATGCAGCTGCTGCCGCTCGACCTCGCCGCGGCCCGGGTGATGCCCGTGGCGGTCGAGGCGGAGCCCGCCTCGCTCGACGCCCTGGTGGAGGAGATCCGCGGCCAGTACGCGGCGCTCGAGGCAAACGAGCGGACCCTGCAACGCTGGGACGACCTGGTCGCGAGGATCGAACGACCCGTGACGGCGCTGATGACGGCCGAGATCGCGCCGCGGTTGGGCGAGCTCGCTGCCGCCCGCCGGGCCGGGATCGAGGCCGAGCTGACGGGCGCCGAGATCGCGCGGCTCGCGGCCGTGGGCGAGGGGCCCGCCGCCATCGTCGAGATTGACCGGATCGCCGGGGGAAACCTGATGCGCCAGCTCTCGCCCGAGGGAGCGCAAACCTTCCGCTCGGACCTCGCCGCCCGCCGCCAGACGCTGGCGCTGGCCCTGATTGCGGACGGCCCGATCGGGCCGGAGACGCTGGCGAAGCTGCCGCAGCTCGAGGCGGCACTGACCCGGGCGCCGGACGGTCTCGTCTCCGAGGCCGACCAGACCGCGATCCGCGCGGCGATCGAGGCGCGGCGGGCCGAGGCCGCCGTCACCGTCGCGGCCCAGCTGCAGGCCGCCATCGCCGCGACGCCGGTGGAGACCGGGTCCTTCGCCACGCTCGACCGCCTGCTGGACGCGCGGATCCTCGCCCAGCTCGCCCCCGCCGACGCCGACGCGGTGCTCGCCGCCGCCAGGGACCGGCGCGACGCGCTCGGCGAGGCGTTGAGCGCGTTGCTGCGCGAAGAGCTTGACGGCCTGGACGAGGACGAGCGGTCGCTGGCGATCATCGACACCGCGCTTCTGCCCGGGACGACCGCCATTCCGGCCTCGGCCGGCCCCTGGCGCGAGGCGCTGCTGTCGGCCGTGGTCGAACGGCGCAACGCGATCCTCGCGGACATCACCCACGAGCAGCGCGGCTCGCTGGAGGACCGGGTCTACGTGACGCGGGACGGCTCGGTGAAGGTCGAGTTCCGCGACGACGACGAGGCCTACGTGACCGACGGCTCGGGTCAGACGCAGGCCGTCGCCTACGAGGAGGTCGGCGACGAGCAGGTCAAGCTGGCACTCCCCCAGGCGACGATCGTGCTGACGCGGGAGGGACGGTGGCTGGTCGGCGGCCCGCTGCAGCTGCAGCGCATCGACGATGCGAAGTGAGGCCGGCGGTGCCGGCCTGACCCGACCGGCTGGGCGCCGAACCGCACCAACCCGGGCGGCCGAGACCGTGGGCGTCGCAGACGCTGCACCCTGCCGCGAACGTCCGCCAAGCGTTCGTTGCGACGAAGCGTCGAAGTCCCGCTGACCGGCGGCAAAGGGCCGTTTCTGATGCTCGCCTCACCCGGCATCGGGCGGAAGAGCCATGTGAACGGCGAGCCAGACGGTCGGCCGTTCGGGCGTCGTCCATGTCACCCGGTGGCGGACGTGCGCCGGAAGGAAAAGGTAATCTCCAGGCCCGAGCGACCTGGGAGCGTCTTCATGCTCCAGCAGGATCTCCGCGGCGCCAGTGATGACGACGACCCATTCATCCCACGCCTGATCGAGCCATTCGCCGGGCGGCGTCGTCTGACCGGTCGAGACGATCCGCTCGATCCTGACGTTTGCCGCCGTCAGCAACTGATCGAAGCGTTCCGCCTCGCGGCGATGCGGGACGTCAGCGAGCAGACAGCCGGCAGTTACCCGTGTCGAAAGCAAGTAAATCCGATCATCTGATTCCAGTTGATCGGATATTGCTCTAACTCCACAGTTTCGCGGCGGCGGCGAGCGCCGTCGGCGGCGGTGGCACCTCTTCGGCAGTCGGCTGGGGCGCCAGGTAGTACTGGTTGTTGTTGTCGTCCTTGTAGCGGGTGCCAGCGATCCAATAGAACAGCTTGAAGTGGACGACGGCGCGGTACGGTACCGCGCTGCCCGACAGCGCCCAGATCGGCCACCCCGACGGTGCGCTGTCCCCGGTCTTGCCGAGGTCGAGGTCCTGCTTGCCGAACTGCGGGTCGCCGACCACACGGAA
>CAZBWP010000318.1:0-1220 GCA_964495295.1 uncultured Rhodospirillaceae bacterium
GGCCGAGCCCTCGGCCGGCGGCGGCAGCGAGAGGTCGGCGGCGCTGACGGCCGGCACCTCCACGTGCAGGTCGATGCGGTCGAACAGCGGCCCGGAGATACGGCTCTGGTAGTCCTGTGCGCATTTCGGCGCCCGGCCGCAGGCGCGCTCGGGATCGTCCAGGAAGCCGCAGCGGCAGGGGTTCATGGCGGCGATGAGCTGCACCCGGGCGGGATAGGTCACGTGCGCGTTGGCGCGGGCGACCGTCGTCTGGCCGGTCTCCAGCGGCTGGCGCAGGGCCTCCAGGGCGCCCCGCTGGAACTCGGGCAGCTCGTCCAGGAACAGCACGCCCAGGTGCGCCAGGGAGACCTCGCCCGGCCGGGCCCGGAGCCCGCCGCCGACCAGCGCCGGGGTGGAGGCCGAGTGGTGCGGGTCGCGGAAGGGGCGGCGGCGCACCAGCCCGCCGGTGCCGAGCGCGCCGGCGAGGCTGTGGATCATGCTCACCTCCAGCGCCTCCTCGGCGTCCAGCGGCGGCAGGATGCCGGGCAGGCGGGCGGCCAGCATGGATTTGCCGGAGCCGGGCGGGCCGATCATCAGCAGGTTGTGGCCGCCCGCCGCCGCCACCTCCAGCGCCCGCTTGGCCGTCTCCTGGCCCTTGATGTCGGCGAGGTCGAGGGCCTTGGGGCCGTCGTCGACGACGCGCGGCGCCGGCGCGCCCAGGATCTGGATGCCCTTGAAGTGGTTGATGGCGGCGAGCAGGGTGGCGGGCGCCAGGATGGCCACGTCGGCGGCCCACGCCGCCTCGCCGCCCTGCGCCTGCGGGCAGACGAAGGCGAGGCCGCGGCGGCTGGCGTGGATCGCCGCCGGCAGGACGCCGGCGACCGGGGCGAGCGCCCCGTCCAGGCCCAGTTCGCCGACGGCGACGGCGCCGGCCACCGCGTCCACCGGCACCGCACCCAATGCTGCGAGCAGGCCGAGCGCGACCGGCAGGTCGAAGTGGCTGCCCTCCTTCAGGATGTCGGCCGGCGCCAGGTTGACGGTGATCCGCTTCGGCGGCAGCGACAGGCCCATGGCGGCGAGGGCCGCGCGCACCCGCTCGCGGCTTTCGCCGACGGCCTTGTCCGGCAGGCCGACGATGGTGAAGCCGACCAGGCCGCCGCCGATGTGCACCTGCACGTCGACGTCGAGGACATCGATCCCCTGGAACGCCACCGTGTTGACCCGCGCAACCATGCCTTGTC
>CAZBWP010000318.1:1320-2929 GCA_964495295.1 uncultured Rhodospirillaceae bacterium
TGGCGGCGGCGCTGCACGGCGATGCGTCGCACCCGTTCCCGCCGGCGGAGATCCAGGGCTGGCTGCTGTCACTGGCCCAGTTTCAGCCGGGCGTCGGCGCGCCGATCCTGGAGCCGGCCTCCGAGGTGGCGCGGCGCATGACCGACGCGAAGGCCCGCGGCGAGCGCGTCGACACGTCCGCCATCCAGCGGGCCGTGGATCAGGCGTCCCGCGACGGGCGCTGGGAGGCGCGGCGCCGCCAGCACGCCATGGACGTCACCCGCGACCGCAATCGCCTGCTCGGCCTGCTCGCCCGGCGCTGAGGCTCAGTCCCCGCCCTTGGCGCCCTGGCCGTAGGTCTTGAACTTGGCGACGACGTGGGCGATTTCGTCGTCGGGCAGGATCGCCGGCGCGCCGAGTTGCAGCGCCACGACGTACTGCCGCGCCAGCGTCTCCAACTCCAGCGCCACCCAGAGCGCCCGCTCGAGGGTCGGGCCGAGCGCCAGCATGCCGTGGTTGGCGAGCAGGCAGGCGGTGCGGCCGCGCAGCGCCGACAGGACGAGCTTGGACAGCGCCTCGGTGCCATAGGTGGCGTAGGGGGCGCAGCGGACCGTCGGCCCGCCGCACGCGGCGATCATGTAGTGCACCGCCGGGATCTCGCGGCGGTGCATGGCCAGCGCCGTGCAGTAGGTGGGGTGGCCGTGGACGACCGCGCCCACCTCCGGCCGCGCCGCCAGCACGTCGCGGTGGATGCGCCACTCGGAGGACGGGATCCCGCCGCCGACGGGGCTGCCGTCGAAGCCGAGGGCGACCACGGCGGCGGGCATCATCGCCTCGGGCGGCACGCCGCTCGGCGTCACCAGCAGCCCGTCGCCGCAGCGCACCCCGATGTTGCCGGAGGTGCCCTGGGTCAGGCCGAGCGCATCCATCCGTCGGCTGGCATCGACCATCGCCTGACGCAGCGCCGCCTCGTTCGCGGCGGCATCGTTGCGCCCGTCGCCGCTCATGTCCGGGTCGCCGCGAAGCGCGCCTCGAAGGCGTCCCACAGCTCGGCCTCCAGGGAGGTGCCGTCGAAGCGGCCGATCTCCTGGATGCCGGTGGGCGAGGTGACGTTGATCTCGGTCAGGTAGTCGCCGATGACGTCGATGCCGACGAAGATCAGGCCGCGCGCCTTCAGGTCCGGACCGATGGCCTCGCAGATCTCCCGCTCGCGCGGCGTCAGGCTGGCGCGCAGCGCCTGGCCGCCGACGTGCAGGTTGGCGCGGGCCTCGCCGGCGGCCGGCACCCGGGTCACCGCGCCGGCGGCGCGGCCGTCGATCAGGATGATCCGCTTGTCGCCGGAGCGCACCTCGGGAAGGTATTTCTGGACGACGATCGGCTCGCGATAGAGCTGGGTGAACACCTCGAGCAGGGCGTTCAGGTTGTCGTCCTCCGGGTCGACGTGGAACACGCCGGCGCCGCCGTTGCCGAACAGCGGCTTGACGATGATGTCGCGGTGCTGCTTGCGGAAGGCGATGATCCGCGCCCGGTCGGAGCTGATCAGCGTCGGCGGCATCAGCTCGGGGAAGTGGGTGACGAACAGCTTCTCCGGCGCGTTGCGCACCTCGACGGGATCGTTGATCACCAGGGT
>CAZBWP010000319.1:0-1192 GCA_964495295.1 uncultured Rhodospirillaceae bacterium
TCACAGGTCGCGGACCTGTCGGGCATTCGGCGCGGGCACGTGACCATCGCCTGTTCGCAAGCTCTGCTCCCCTATTTCCTGCCCGCGCAAATCGCCCGCTACCGGCGCGATCACCCCGGCGTCACCTTCGCCGTCAACGTCCGCGACCGCGTTCAGGCCGAGCAGGATCTGGCCAGCTTCGACAGCGACCTCGCCCTGGTGTTCGAGCCAGTGCATCTGGTGGATTTCGAGGTGAGCCATTCCATCCCGCAGCCGGTTTGCGCCGTGTTTGCCGCCGATCATCCGCTTGCCCGGAAGCCCGTGGTCCGCTTGCGCGATTGCCTGGATCATCCCCACGTCGCGCCGTCGGCAAAATACGGCGTGCGCTACCTGCTGGACATCGGGGCGAGACGGGCCAATCGGCGTGTCGAGCCACTCGTTGAGACCGAGTCCTTCGAACTGATCAGACACTACGTCCTCCACGAAGCGGTCATCGGCTTTCAGATCCCCATCGGTCTTCAAGACGTGGCGGACGCGGCTCTCGTCTTCCGTCAGATCGCGCCTCAGGACATCCCGATCGGACATTTGCATCTCGGACAGATGAAGGGGCGGGTTCTGCCCGTCGCAACGTCGCGCTTTGCGCTACAGATCTCGGTAGAGCTTGAGCGGCTGAGCAAGACTTCCGGGTTCGCAGGAGGCTTGGCGGCTCACGTGTAGACGTGGACGTCCTTCGGCCTTTCCCGGACCTCGCCGACAGTGACCTCGGGCTGACAAAGACCTTGGCATGAGTCGGGCGCGGCAACGGCCGGGAAATCCACACAAAGCCGTTGGCGATTCCCTTGTGCGCCTCCCCCGATTGATGTAGCGTTTTCCGGGGCGCAAGGGGCAAAACCGATCCGCACGACAGGACCGGCTGAAGGGCGCTCGGAGCGGCAGAACATTGGTTCGGTCTCAGCACCTTTCCAAGCCGAAACGGCGATTTGCCAGGCCGGAACAGCGGTCCGCGACACCGCGGCGATCGGCTCGTGGAACGATGGCTGGCCGGTCCTCCTTTCCATACTCAGCTCCTGGCGTGGCCGACACCAGCGCGCCGAGGCCCCGCGGGGGCCAGAAGCGGCCGGGCCCGCGTCCGACCGAACGTCGCAACCCATATGCACAAGGAGAAGGAAACGATGGCTGAGAAAGAAGTGGAAGCTGCCAGCTACCTGTCAGC
>CAZBWP010000319.1:1292-2928 GCA_964495295.1 uncultured Rhodospirillaceae bacterium
ATGGGCGAGCAACTGGACGCGCTGCTGGTCGGTTTTGAAAGTCAGGAAAACCTCGGGCTGCGCTATGTCATGGCCAACCTGCAGAGGCACGGCCACCGGGTTAAGCTGATCCCCTTCGATCCCCGCGAACCGGACGCCGTGGTGGCGGTGGCGAAGGACACCCGGCCGTCGCTGATTGGCTTCTCGCTTCTCTTCCAATACACCATCGAAGACTTCAAGCCGGTGATGCAGCAACTGCGGAACGAGGGTGTCGAGGCGCACCTGACCGCCGGCGGGCATTTCCCGACGCTGCGCCCGACCGAGACCTTCGCGGAGCTGCCGGAGCTCGACTCGGTGGTGCGCTTTGAGGGCGAAGCGACGACGCTGGAACTGCTGCGCCAAGTCGGCGCGCCGGACAGCTGGGGCGACATCCCGGGGCTTGCATTCCGCCGCAACGGCGAGATCGTCCAGACCCCGCCCCGGCCTCTGGTCGCCAACCTGGATGACCTGCCGTGGCCGACGCGCGGCGAAACGCAGACGGTGGTGCGGGGCGTTGCGGCGGCGTCTTTGCTGGCAAGCCGCGGCTGCTGTTTCGACTGCGCGTTCTGCAGCATCCGTCAGTTCTACGCTGGCGCGCCCGGCATGCTCCGGCGCTCGCGTTCTCCGGAGGACGTCATTGCCGAGATGCAGGCGCTGCATGAGGAGCGGGGTGTGCGCCTGTTCGTCTTCCATGACGATGACTTCGCGGCAAAGACCGGCCAGCAGCGCCGCTGGATCGACCGCTTCCTTCAGCTGCTCGACGAGACCGGGCTTGGCCACCGCATCGGCTGGAAGATTTCCTGCCGCGTCGACGACATCGATGCCGACATCCTGGCACGCTGCCAGGCACGCGGCCTCCTCAGTGTTTACGTCGGCGTCGAGTCGGGAAGCCCGTCTGGGCTGGTCACGTTGAACAAGCGGGTGACGGTGGAACAGAACCTGGCGGCGCTCACGACGCTGAAATCCTCCGGTCTCAGCTACGATATGGGCTTCATGCTGCTGGACCCGGAAACGACGATTCAGGAGTTGCAGGACAATCTCAGCTTCCTCCGCGAAGTGGCGGCGCTCGGTGGCGTGCCGATCTCGTTCGCCAAGACGATGCCGCTGGCCGGCACGGCGATCGAGGACCGGCTGAAGGATGCCGGCCGGCTGACCGGCACGACGACGCGGCCCGACTATGACCTCCTTGATCCGCGCGTTGACCAGTTGGCGCTGTTTCTGACATTGCACTTCAGCTTCCGCAACTCGAGCCCGCGCGGTCTGGTCGAGCGGTTGCGCGCCGCGACGTTCGACTGCGTGCTGGCCCGTCGCTTCGATGGCGGCGACTGGGTCGCCGACTATGGCGAGGCGCTGGCCGGGCTGATCGACCAGGCGAACGCGGCAGCGCTCGACGCCCTCGATGCGCTGGTGGCGCGGATCGCCCCGTTGCCCGCCGTGCCGGAGAGCGTGGCCGGCATCTGGTTCCACTTGACGGAGATGATGGGCCCTGAGCATCAGGCGGAGGCGGCAATCAACGCTGACTTGAAGCGCGTGCTCGCGCGCTACAGCCCGGCGCTTGCAGAGGCCTTTGTCGACGAGGACCGAGAAGAGCCCGAGGACGTCTACGTCTACACGTGAG
>CAZBWP010000320.1:0-2922 GCA_964495295.1 uncultured Rhodospirillaceae bacterium
CGCTCCGCCACCGCCAGGACCTGCGGAAACCGGGTGAGGTGGGTGCAGATGGTCAGCATCGTCGCCACGCCCGCCTCGCCGGCCCGCGCGACGACCTCGTCCAGTTCGTCGGCGAAATCCGGAAAGTCCAGATGACAATGGCTGTCGACGAGCATTCCCGCCCTGCCCCGCTTCCAACACAGTGCGCCAGATATCGCGGCCATGCCGCCCCATGTCCAGCGGCGCCGCGTGCCGGACATGCGAAAGCGCGCGGCCGTTGCCGACCGCGCGCCCGATCAATAAGCTCGTGGATCGACCGATCCGACGCTTGGGATCCAAGCGTCGGATCCGATCCACGAGTGCCGCCCTGAGTTCTCGCCGGAACCGGCGAGCCGGCGTTCAGAAGTTGGCCAGGGCGAACGCCACGGCGGCGTCCACATCGACCAGCCCGTGACCCGTCGCCGCGTCGAGCCCGGCTTGCGCCCGAACATTGAACCGGGGGTGGTTGGAGCCCAGGGTCACGTCCACGGCCGTGGCCTTCAGCGCCTGGGTCACCTGGAGCGGTTTCAAGCCCGGCTTGGCGCCGAGGATCGCCGCCGCGGCGCCGGCGATCTGCGGTGCCGCCGCCGAGGTTCCGGAAAACAGCGCCCAGCCGTCGCCCGCGGTGGTGCCGTCGCCCTCCGGATCGTGCGGCAACGCCGGCTGGCTCTGACCGACGTCGATCTGGCAGCCGGGCGGGATCGGCAGCATGATGTACTGCGCCCGCGGCAGCATCCCGACGAGGCCCGAAACGTCGGGCACGACCACGTCCTGGAACCAGGGGCTCAGATATCCGCTCGTGTAGTTCGATGCCCGCAGTTCCATGGCGGCGTTGGCGAACGTACCGCCGGCCGCCAGGACGCCGGGGACCTGCGGTTCGATAGTAAAGCTGCCGTTGCCGGCCGAGAAGACGACGAAGATGTCCTGCTCGACGGCGTCGAGGATCTCCATGGCCCAGGCGATGTCGAACGGATCGGGCGGGCCGGACGGCGGAAACGGTCCGTCGCCTCCCCAGGAGTTGGTGAGGATCGCCGGCGCCATCTCCTTGGCGCGGAGAAAGCCGGCGATGGCGCCGACCAGCCGGCCGGCATCGTCGCCGGCCCGGATCGCGTGCAATTCCGCCCCCGGTGCGACGGCGAAGATGTTGGCGGACTCGCCGGTGCCGTGTCCCACCGGATCGCGCGAGGGGCTGGTGTTCGGCACCACGGTGATCGTCGGCTTGACCTCATACCCATGGGCCAGGAAGAACGGGTGCGTCGCCTGGCCGCTGTCGACCATGGCCACCTTCACCCCCTCGCCCATGAATCCCTTGCGCTGTGACGTCAGGGCATTCAGCAGCAGCGCCACGTCGCCGGGAACACGCAGGTGGAACCTCGACACCAGCGGCGGGATCGGCGTCGGAAAGACGCCTTGCAGCATTCGCGGCCGCTCCACCAGGACCGCCTCCAGCTCGGTCCCCTTGCGGCTCTTGATGCCGGCGGCGCCGCGCACGTCCGGCTGCCCCTTGCCCACCACGTCGATGTGGGTGACATAGCGCAGCCGATCCGCTTCTGCGTGCATCAGGCGCTCGAAGGCCACCAGCTTGCCGCCGGTCAGCTCCTCGAACGCGGCCGGACTGCCCGACACCGCGATGCCGATGCCGCTGGTCGCCAGCACCGTGAAGCCGCTTTTCTCCAATGTCTTGCACGCCGTGTCGCGGTCTTCATGGCTCGCCCGATAGGGCGCCGTTCCGGCGGCCAGTTCATCGATACCGGCGCTGAGGACCGACTTGCCGCCTTGCGAGCGGACCGAGACGTAGCCCTGGAGAACCTCCGGAATGGGGGTGCTCGATGGGATTTCGAGTGGCAGACGGGAATGCATGTCACCAACCTCCTTTCTGGTAAGCAGGCGGGCGGCGGATCGAAATGGCGGCGACGGCGTCACGAAGCGCGTGCGGAACCGGCAGGGCGATCGGCAACGCCCGCCCTTCCAGGTCGACGTCGAACGCCTTTTCGAACGTCGCCCGGTCGCCCGTGGCCAGCAGTCCTTGCCGCATCGGCATGACCGTCAGGCCCCGTTCCGCGAGCCATCCGTCGGCCGAGCGGTCCGGGCCGGCGTCCGACCAGAGCAGCATGGCCTCCAGATGATCCGAGGTCGATGGGGGGTCGGCGTCCTTGCTCCCGTGCTTCGAAGACTTTCCGTGCGTCATCCGACGCTGTCCTGCTGGTGCGCGGCCGCTTGCTGCGGCACGGCGGTTGCGACGCGCGCCGCGATGGACGTCCGTCTCAGCCGAGACGGTGCCCGCGAGGCTTCAAGTAGCGCCGATCGACACGCAGTTCAGCACACCCGGCAACGCCTGTCTGTAAAATCCATCACAGTCCGGCAGCGCTCCGGAGCTGCTTGGTCGAGTGCCCGCGTTGACCGGTCGCCTTGACCGGTCGCCACCTTGACCGGCAGCCTGTGGGAGGCATCTGATCGGGAGAGCCGCCTCCGCCGCCGGGGTGCGGGATCGGCGGCGGGTTGGCAGGGAGAATCCGACAAAAGGATACATTTGGCGACATAATCCTACATTTTGACGTTCGTGCGAAATCAGAGCCCTTTTCTTTCAGTGGGTTGCGGGCTTTTTCAATGACTTGAGGTGGTCACGACCGGCCTTTTTGCGGCATCATTTGTGCACATTCGGCAACGATGTAGCATTTTCGGCCACCAGTCGCGGAAACACCGGCGCCGGCTTCGGCAGCGGCGTGCCGGCCACCAGGGCGTGGTCCGGGCCGAGGCTGGCGAAACTGCGCCGGTCCGCCGCGACCGCGAGCTGATCCAGCATCCGGGCGGCGGCATCGGGGGTCACCGGCTGCATCAGGATCGCCAGGTGGCGGATGGCCTCGCAGAGCACGTACAGCACCGTCGCCATCCGCTCCGGGTCGG
>CAZBWP010000321.1:0-2914 GCA_964495295.1 uncultured Rhodospirillaceae bacterium
GGCGCCGGAGCACACGGCGCCGGCGTCGTCACCCGCCCCGGACCCGGCTCGGCCGTTACCGGCTCGGGCGATTCCTTGCTCAGTTCCATCGTCTCCATCGCCGATGGATCCTCGCCCTCTTCGAGCAGGATGGCGATCGGGTGGTTGACGGCAACGTTGTCGGTGCCCTCAGGCACGAGGATCTTGCCGAGGACGCCGGCGTCCACGGCTTCCACCTCCATCGTCGCCTTGTCGGTTTCGATCTCGGCCAGAACATCGCCCGACTCGACGGTGTCCCCTTCCTGTTTGTGCCATTTCGCGAGCTTGCCTTCGGTCATGGTCGGCGACAGCGCCGGCATGAGCACTTGGATGGGCATTCGGTCCCTCCCGGAGAGTCGGTCGTGATCTGTCAGGCTTCGATGAGGACGTCGGTCCACAGCTCCGAAGGATCGGGCTCGGGGCTGGACTGCGCGAAGTCGGCGGCCTCGGCGACGATGTCCTTGACCTCTCGGTCGATCTCCTTCAGTGCTGCCTCGTCAGCGTGGCCGTTTTCGACCAGGAACGCGCGAAGCCCTTCGATGGGATCGCTCTCCTTGCGCATCTTGCTGACTTCTTCCTTGGTCCGGTACTTCGCCGGATCCGACATGGAGTGGCCGCGATAGCGGTAGGTCAGCATCTCCATGACATAGGGGCCGTCGCCGCCGCGGACATGCGCCACCACCCGTTCGCCGGCGGCACGCACCGCCAGAACGTCCATGCCGTTGACCTGGACGCCCGGGATGCCGAAGGCTTCGCCGCGTTTGTAGAGTTCCGTGGTCGCCGATGCACGAGCCACCGAGGTGCCCATGCCGTACATGTTGTTCTCGATGACGAAGATGATCGGCAGCTTCCACAGCGACGCCATGTTGAAGGCCTCGTAGACCTGCCCCTGGTTGGCCGCGCCATCGCCAAAGTAGCAATAGTTGATGCCGCCGTCGCCGCGGTACTTGTGGGCGAATGCCAGCCCGGCGCCCAGCGGCACCGAGGCGCCGACGATGCCGTGCCCGCCGTAGAACCTGGTCTCGCGGCTGAACATGTGCATCGAGCCGCCCTTGCCCTTGGAATAGCCGCCGATGCGCCCGGTCAATTCCGCCATCACGCCCTTCGGGTCCATCCCCGTGGCCAGCATGTGACCGTGGTCGCGATACGTGGTGATCACCGAGTCCTGCTCGATCGCAACCGACTGCAGGCCGACGACGACCGCTTCCTGGCCGATGTACAAGTGGCAAAAGCCGGCGATCAGGCCCATGCCGTACAACTGCCCGGCGCGCTCTTCGAAGCGGCGGATCAGGAGCATTTCCCGATACATGCGCAGCAGTTCGTCGCGGTCGGGAACAGCGGCTTTTGGTCCAGCGCCGGAGGCGCCGGCCTTGGCGCCGGCGGCAGTTTCCTTGGAAGCCATGATTCCTCCCTGGAACGATACGACACTGGATGTCGGGGTTGGGCCGGCTCGCGGCCACGTCGCAAAGACCCTATTGCGATCAATTTTCGATGACAAGCCGAAACGGTGCTTCGGCCGGGCTCGATCCCGACACGGCAACGCACGCGGCGGCGTTGTCGGGCGAGGCCGCCTCGGCTATGCAGCAGCGTGACGGGACGCGGCGACCACGGGACCGGCAACCGATGCACATCGACTTTTTCGAGCCGGAGCCAGGCATTCGCCTGCGCTGGGCGCGCTGGCAGGGACGCGGCGACAGGGTGCGCGCTGATGTCCTGCTGCTCAACGGCCGCAGCGAGTTCGTGGAAAAATACGACGAGACGGCCGAGCGCCTGATCGGTCTCGGCTGTCGCGTCTGGAGCCTCGACTGGCGCGGCCAGGGTCTGTCGGCGCGGCTGCTGGCGAACCGGCAGAAGGGCCACATCGATGATTACGCCACCCACGTCCGCGACCTCCGAGCTTTTCTCGATCAGGTGCGCGCCGACGGCGGCGAGCCCACGCTCCTCATCGCCCACTCCATGGGCGGTCACATCGCCTGCCGCTATCTCATCGACACCCCCGGCCACCGCATCCAGCGGCTGGTGCTGTGCGCGCCGATGATCGCGCCCAGGTTCGCGTGGTGGCAGGCGCCGCTGGTGACGGGGCTGACACCGCTGGCCTGTCTCGCCGGTCGCCGCGACGCCTATGCGCTCGGCCAGGGGGACTGGGATGCCTCCCGCCAGAGCTTCGACGGCAACCCGCTGACCCACGACCAGGCCCGGTTCGACGGGCTCGTCGACACGCTGCGCCGCCGGCCGGACCTGCGCCTCGGCGGCGTCACCTGGGGTTGGCTGGCGGCGACGCGCGCCTCGACGGCGCACCTGCTCGCACCCGGCCACGCGGAACGTCTCACCCTGCCTTGCCTGATCGTCCGTGCCGGCCAGGAGACGATCGTCGACAACGCCCGCATCGCCGATTTCGCCGCGCGCCTGCCCGACGTCACGCTGCACGATATCCCGAACGCCCGCCACGAGATCCTGCGCGAGACCGACGCGGTGCGCGCGGCGTTCTGGCTGGCGTTCGATCGCTTTTGCGGCGGCGCCAACGCCTGATCGACGGATTCGTCAGGCGCCGCTGTCGCCATTGACTTCGCCGCACGATGGCCGAAAACTTGACGGTGGACGCGCGAAAGCCCCGAGCGCAGCGATGGGGAGCAACATGAGCATCATCGGCTGGATCGTCCTCGGCCTCCTCGCCGGGATCGTCGCCAAGTGGATCATGCCGGGCCCGGATCCGGGCGGCCTGATCGTCAGCATCCTGCTCGGCGTCGGCGGCGCCTTCGTCGGCGGCTATCTGGCCACCGCCATGGGCCTCGGCGGACCGGTCGACGGCATCAACATCCCGAGCTTCATTACCGCCGTCATCGGCGCCCTGGTTCTGCTGTTCGGCTACCGGATTATAAGAAACAGATAGTCGTTA
>CAZBWP010000322.1:0-2867 GCA_964495295.1 uncultured Rhodospirillaceae bacterium
GTAGCCGTAGACCAGGGTCTGGTCATAGATGGTCTGGGTGTTGGCCAGGGCCGTCCCGGCCGCGAGCACGAGGGCCATGCTCAGGGGGGCGACGCCCAGGGGGATGTGATACCGCGTACGCATGGTTGACCTCCGTGTGCGCGATCGGCCTTGGCGCGATCGGGTTATGCAAGTTGGGTTTTTGCTTGCATCGCCCCCGACCGGTGTCCCGTGAGCGTCCGGGGCGGGGTGATACAATCCACGCCCTTATACCCTCTATGCGGGCATTTTGCAACAACTTTTAAGAGTGTTTGCCGCGAGGTTTTACGGCATCGACGGGAAGGGGCCGCGCCGGGGCGGACCGCCGCCCCGAAAGCAAAGTTCCCCGGGCTCAGCGCCCGAGGCTCAGCTACCCAGGCTCAGCTGCCGAGGCCGGCCAGCGTCGCCTTCGCCTCGTCGAGGCCGGGATAGCTGGCGTCGGCGGCGACCGCCTTGGCCAGGGCCTCCCGCGCCTTGGCGGCCTCGCCCAGGCGCGCCAGCGTCATGCCGAAGTGATAGTTGAGCTGCGGGTTGTCGGGTGCCGCCGTGACCGCCTGTTGCAGCAGATCGCGCGCCAGCACGTAGGAGCCGGCGCGGTAGAGGACCCAGCCGCGGGTGTCGAGGAACGACGGGTTGTCCGTGCCCTCCAGCCGCGCCGCCAGCGCCTCGGCCCGCTGCAGCATGGCGGGATCGGCGTAGGCGTGATCGGCGATCAGCGCGGCGGCGTTGTTGGCGGCCACCAGGTTGTCCGGGTTGGCCTCGGCGACGGCGAGGAACGAGGCGATGGCGGCCTGGTGGCGGCCGAGCCGGTCCTCCGTCTCGCCCCGCGCCATCAGCAACAGCGGCTGATCGGGGATCTCGGCGAGCCCCGCCTCCAGCGCCGCCATGGCGCGTTCGACATCGCCGCCGGCGGTGTACAGGCGGCCCAGGTTGACATAGGGGATCGGCCACTTGGGTTGCAGCGCGCGGGCCGTGTCGAACGCCTGCTCCGCCGCCTCGGTCTCGCCGCGCGTCGTCTGCACCTCGCCCAGGAAGTTGACGAAGATCGGGTTCTCCGGGCTGGCGGCGACGGCGCGCTCCAGGAACGCCACGGCCGCCTCGGCCTCGCCGCGCATCAGCTGCAGGCGGACCAGGGCGCGCACCGGATCGACGGCATCGGGCGCCAGCGCGTGCGCCTGCTCGAACGCCGCCACCGCGTCGTCCGGCTGGTTCTGCGCCATCCGCATGATGCCGGTGAGCACCAGCGCGCGCGGCTGCCAATTGGGCACCGCCGCCAGCTGGGCGAGCGTCGCTTCCGCCTCGTCCCAGCGGCTTTCGCTCATCAACAGCGCCGCCTTGGCCTGCAGCGCCCGCGTGTCGGCGGCCTCGCCGCCCTCCCGGCCCAGCACGTCGTCGAGCAGCGACAGCGCCTGGTCCTTGCTGCCGGCCTGCGCCTTCATCATGGCGAGGCGCTGCATCGGCAGGGTGTCGCGCGGGTCCAGCTCGATGACCCGCTTCAGCGTCTCCTCGGCCAGTTCCGGCTGGTTGGCGGCCAGGTAGGCGCGCTCCAGCATCTCCATGGCCGGCTTCGACGACGGCCGCGCGCGCAGCACCGTGCGCAGGTCGGTGATCGCCGTCGACGCATCGTTGTTGGCCAGCGCCAGGCCGGCGCGCAGCATCAGCGCGTCGGGATTGGTGGGGTCGCGATCGAGGATCTCGGCGACCCGGACCTTCGCCGACGCCTGATCGTTGCGCGAGAGGTGATAGCGGGCGAGGCCGAGGCGGGCGGTGGTGGCACTGGGGCCGAAGCCGTCCTCGGCGATGATCTGGCCCAGCATGTCGAGGCCGAGCTGCTGCTTGTCGCCGGTGAGATAGAGGTCGGCGAGGCGGAGCCGCAGCGCCAGTTCCGTCGGCTCGGCCTCGATCAGGCGGATCAGCTCGGCCTCGGCGGCGTCGCGTCCGCGCTCGCGGCCGACCAGATCCACCAGTTCCAGCTTCGGCTGGTTGCCGCCCACCTTGTCGTCGACCGCCCGGCGCAGCACCGCTTCCGCCTCGGCCGGCCGGCCGGCGCCGGCATGCAGCGAGGCGAGGATGCGGCGGTGGGTGTATTCCTCGGGGTTGGCATCGACCAGCTCGCCATAGACGGCGATGGCCTCGTCGGTGCGCTGCTCGGCCAGCAGCATCTGCACCTTGGTGATGCGCAGCGTCGTGTCCTGGGGCTGGCGGTCGATGGCGGCATCCAGGGCGGCGTACGCCTCGGCGTCGCGGCCGCCCTCCTTCAGCGCCCGCGCCTGCAGGATCGCCGCGCCGGTGTTCAGCGGCGATTGTTGCAGCACCTCGCCGGCGCGCGCCGCCGCCGCGTCGAAGTCGCGGGCGCGATAGGCGAGCGTGCCCTGCAGCAGCAGCACCTCGGCGTGGGTCGCATCGAGCCGGCCGGCGATGGCGGCGCGCTCGCGGGCCTTCTCCAGGTCGCCGGCGGCCACATAGAACTGGCCGAGCTTGGCCTGGGCGGCCACGTGCTCGGGCGCATCGGCGGCGACCGCCTCGAACAGGCGGAAGGCCGAGGCGAAGTTGCCCTGGCGCTCCTCCATCAGGCCGACGTAGTAGCGCGCCTCGATGGCCTTGGGGTCCACCTGCAGGGCGTTGCGGAACTCGACCCGGGCCTTGTCGTAATTGCCCTGCTCGTAGAGGGCGATGCCGCGTTCGCTGTACTTGGCCGCCGTGTCCTCGGCGTCGCCGCAGCCGCCGACCAGCAGCGCCAGCGCCAGGGTCGTGGCCAGGGTCGCCGTGATGGGGGCGCGCCAGCGCCGTTGCGGCAGAAGCGTCGTGATCATCGTGCACCTTCCCGGCCGAGCCATGCGCGCCTTGCC
>CAZBWP010000323.1:0-2865 GCA_964495295.1 uncultured Rhodospirillaceae bacterium
GCCGGTCCAACTCCAGGTCGGCGACGGCGAGCTTTGTCACCGTCGCATCGCCCGCACCGGAGCGGCGGACCAGGGCCTCGAGGCGGGCCAGCAATTCGGAAAAGGCAAACGGCTTGGTCAGGTAGTCGTCGCCGCCGGCGCGCAGGCCCTGCACCCGATCGTCGACCTTCGACAGCGCGCTCAGGATCAGCACCGGCGTCGTGATCCGCCGGTCGCGCAGGGCCGCGATCACCGACAGCCCGTCGAGCCCGGGCAGCATGCGGTCGACGACCAGCGCTTCGTACGTGCCGCCGGCGGCGAGCGCCAGCCCGTCCGGACCGGTGGCCGCGTGGTCGACCACGTGGCCGCTTTCCATCAGGCCCTTGCGCAGGTACTCGGCCGTCGCCGCGTCATCTTCGACGATCAAAACGCGCATGGGCGGAGTGTACAAGGAAATCCCGTCTCGGCTGCGGTGAAAAAAGGACCCCGCTTCGTGGGGGGCGAAGCGGGGTCTGCGGGCGGCTTGGAGGCTTCACCGCCCTATCGTCCGGCGGGGACGGGCCGGATCGATCTGGTTGGTCAGGCGTCGGCGATCGCCACCGCGACAAAGCGGGTCATGCCGTCACGCTCGAGCAACACGAGAACGCTGGCGCGCTCCGCGCTCCGCGCCGCCTTGACCGCCTCCTGCAGGTCCGCCGGCGTCACGATCTCGACGCCACCCGCCTGGGTGATGACATCGCCGGGTCGGAGGCCCTTGCGGGCGGCATCGGCGTTCGCATCCACGTCGATGACAACGACGCCGGCCGTGTCGGCACCAACGCCGAAGCGGGCGCGGGCGCCATCGTCCAGGGCGGCGACGGAAAGGCCCATCCCCTCCACCACGAGCGTCTCGTCGGTCGCGGCGGGCCGCGCCGCCGCCACGGTCGTCGGCGCGGCGCCGATCGTCACATCCAGCGTCACCGGCGCGTCGTTGCGCCACACCGTGACCGGGGCCGTGATCCCGGCCTTGGCGCTGGCGGCGGCGCGTGACAGGTCGCGGACCGTGTCGATGGACCGGCCATCGAACGTCATCACCACGTCACCGGTGCGCAACCCGCCCTGTGCCGCGGGGCTGTCCGGCTCGACCCGGGCGACCAGCGCGCCGGCCGCCTTGTCCAGCCCGAGGCTGTCGGCGATGTCCGTCGTCACCGGCTGGATCATCACCCCGAGCCAGCCACGCTTGACCTGACCCGAGTCGATCAGCTCGGCGACGACGTCACGCGCGATCGCCGCCGGGATGGCGAAGCCGATGCCGACGTTGCCGCCGGAGGGGCTGAAGATCGCCGTGTTGACGCCGACGACGCGGCCGTCGCCGTCGAACAGCGGGCCGCCGGAGTTGCCGCGATTGATCGGCGCGTCGATCTGAATGAAGTCGTCATACGGACCGGCACCGATGTTGCGGCCGCGCGCGGAGACGATCCCCGCGGTTGCCGTGCCGTGCAGGCCGAAGGGGTTGCCCACGGCGACCACCCAGTCGCCGACCCGGATCGCATCGGAATCACCCCATGCGACGGTTGGCAGCGGCGCATCGGTCTTGACCCGCAGCACCGCGAGATCGGTCTTCTGGTCGGTGCCGATGACCTCGGCGGTGAGTTCGCGGCCGTCCGTGAGGCTGACGGTGATCTCGCTGGCGCCGGCGACGACGTGATTGTTGGTGACCACGTGGCCGTCCGCGTCGACGATGAAGCCGGAGCCCAGTCCCGACGCGCGCGGCCCGGGAGTCTGCCGGTTCTCGGGCGATTGATCGCCGAAGTGGCGGTCAAAGAACTCCTTGAACGGCCCCCGGCGAAACGCCTCGGGAAGTTCGGCGGGGCCATCGGCAAGGGCGGTCGCCGCGCCGGTGGTGGTGATCTGGACGACCGCCGGACCGACGGTTTCCACCAGGTCGGCGAAGCTGGCAGGTGCCGGACGAGCCGCCGCGGGACCCGAACCGGCGAGCAGGCCGATCGCCAGCACCGCCGCGGCCGCGGCTCCGCCAATTCGGCGCACCGGCAAAGTACCACGTTCAGACAACGCTTTTCTCATGCTGTGAAACCTTCAGTTGCAGGACGTAAAAATGATCAGCCAAAAGTGACGCGGGAACCTTGCGTTGTCCTTGCCGTTTCATGAACAATCGTTCACCCAACCAGCGGGCGCGGCGGACGGCTTCCCCGACCAACCGCGACTTCCCCTTTTGGTCTCTCGGATTGCGGAAGGGCGGCACCTATTCGCGAGAAGGCACTTGCCGATTTAACCCGTTTGGGTCATACTTGGTCGACGGGTCGAGCCCCGGTCTTCCGTTCGCGACAACGTGCCTCGTCGACGACGTTTGCCGATGCCTGACCCTCGGGTTGTTCAGAATCGCTCGGAGGACGGAATGACGGGTCCGTGGCGTGCGGCCTTCGAGAGGTTGGACCAGCCGGTGCTGCTGGCGAGCCGAGCGGCGGACGATGGCGAACCGCAGATCATCGCCGTGAGCCGCCGACTGTCCGTCGCATGCGGTGTTTCGGCCGACACGCTGATCGGAACGCCCCTGGCCGCCTGGCTTGCCGAAGACCACGATCACGCTCCCGGCGGCGCCGCTCGAGACGGAACACATCGGGTCGGCCTTCGCGGCGCCGGCGGATCGGTGTTGCCAGCTGATCTGATCGCCCTCGGCGGAGATCGCGGGTGGCTGCTGGGGCTTTGCGACAGGGCAGCCGCCGGCAGCGGCGACCCGCCGGGTGCCCCGCCGGACATGACCGACGTCACGGCGCGGCGCACGACCGAGCGGAAGCTGGCCGAGAGCGAGGCGCGCCTTCAGCGCATTGCCGACGCCTTGCCGGCGCGCATCGCCTACCTCGATCGCGACTGCGTCTATCGGTTCGT
>CAZBWP010000324.1:0-2844 GCA_964495295.1 uncultured Rhodospirillaceae bacterium
GGCCACTGCCCGCAGGCGAGGTGACACTGGTGCACGCCTGGGCCTGGCTGATCGCACTGGTGCTGATCGGGTTCACGGTGCTGCTCCAGTTCAACCTGGTGACCGTCACGCTGGGCGCCGTGTCGCTGGGGTTGATCGCCGCCTATCCGTTCATGAAACGGGTCACCTACTGGCCACAGGCGTTCCTCGGGCTCACCTTCAACTGGGGCGCGCTGCTCGGCTGGACCGCCGTCCAGGGAACCATCGGCTGGCCGGCGGTCGCCTTGTACGGCGCCGGCGTCCTGTGGACGCTCGGCTACGACACCATCTATGCGCACCAGGACAAGGAGGACGACGCCCTGATCGGCGTCAAATCGACGGCGCTGCGCCTCGGCCTGCAGACCAAGCCCTGGCTGACGGTGTTCTACGTCGGCGCCGTCGCCCTGATCGCCGTCGCCGGCTGGCTCGCGGGCTCGGGCTGGCCGTTCGCCATCGGCCTCGTGCTGGTAGCCTCGCACTTCGCCTGGCAGATCGCGGCGGTGGACATCGACGATCCCCGGTCGTGCCTTGCCGTGTTCCGCTCGAACCGCGACGCCGGCCTGATCCTGTTCGCTTCGATCGTCGCCGACCGGGCGATCCTGGGCGGATGACCTTGGCCGGCGGCGGGCGGGCGTTCGCCTTGCGCCGGCCGGCGCGGCCGTGCCAAACTCCTGGTCGACACGGCCATGCCTCACTCATGGCCGGCACGGCCACGGGGGATCGCCATGACCAAGTACGGCGTCGTCGCATCGGGCGGCGGCTATCGCAGCTTCTACACCGCCGGCGTGCTGGTTCGGCTGAGCAAACAGGGCGTGCCGGTGACCCATGTGACGTCGACCAGTTCGGGCAACAACATCGTGCTCGACTGGCTGATCTGGGATTGGGAGAAGGAGGAACTGCCGCCGGTGCTGACCCGCACCATGCGCCTCAGCCTCTCCGACATCTTCCAGGTGTTTTCCAACTTCATCGGCCTGCGGCCGCAGCTGATCCCCACCGGCTCGCACATGTTCACGGTGGACAAGGACAGCTGCCGCAAATCGCTGATGCTCGATGACCAGGAGCGCCGGGCGGTGCTCGCCCGCAACCTGAAGGCGGTGCGCTGGGATATCGTGGCAACGAACCTGACGCAGCGGAAATCCCATTACTTCGGCGTCAACGACATCCTGGGGCGGATCGACGATGCGTCGCTGTCCACATTCATGGACGCGTTCCTCGCCGGCATCACCACCATTCCCTACTTCAAGGCTTTGACGATCGACGACGACTACTTCATCGAGGGCGGCTATCTGGATAACACGCCGATGCGCTCGCTGTTCGACGATCCGGAGGTCGACGAGATCATCGCCGTCGATTTCACCGACTACGACTATCATGCGGGCCTGGAGAAACTCTACCGCTCGCAGTTGTTCACTTTGCCGTTCAACAGCATCGACATGCTGCTGCTGGTCAGCGACATGCAGCTCACCCTGCCCAACAAGAAGATTTTCACCCAGGCGGCGCTGATCAACCGCATGATCGAGGCGACGGGCCAGGACGCGATCGAGCTCGATGGCCGCACCTATCGGCGGAAGCCTCTGCACGTGCTCCAGCCGAAGAACCTGGAGGCGATGACCATCTCGCTCAAGGATTCGACGGCGCAGAAGCGCTATTTCGAGCAGGGCAAGGCCGACGCTGAGGCGCTGCTGCCGCCGCGATGAGCGCGGCCGCGGTCGTCCCGCGGCCGGTGCGCGCGGTCCACCCGGCTGCGCGCCGAGGCATCGGACCTGCGCCGGGTCGGGTCACAGCCAGCGGCGGACACGGGCCCGGTAGTCGCGGTAGGCCTCGCCGAACAATCCCTCCAGGTAGCGCTCCTCGCGCACGATGACGCCCCAGTGCAGGCCGGCGAGGGCCGGCAGCAACAACGCCATGATCCAGACGCTGTCGAGGGCGACCGCACCCGCCGCGTAGAGCAGGGTCAGCGCCAGATAGGCGGGATTGCGGCTGAGCCGGAACGGCCCGTCGGTGATCAGCGCCGTGGTCGGCCGGTGGACATGCAGGCTGGTGCGGTGGCGCACGAACCGGGCGACGGTGGCGACAGCAAGGGCGATGCCGAGCGCCGCGAAGAGGGAGGCGAGCGCGATGCGCAGGGCTTCCGGCAGCACCGGGAGCGGCCAGATCTGTTCGAGGGCGAGGCCCGCGGCGAAGGCGGCGATGAAGAACAGCGGCGGCAGGGTGACGGCGCCGGAGTGGTGATCCGAGTGATGATCGGGAGGGGACATGGGCGCCTCGGCTGGTGGCGATCGCTTCTCTGCCCGGAAGCCCGGGGCGACGCAAGGCCGGCGTCGACGCCGGGTCGACGCAAGGCCGGCGTCGACGCCGGGTCGACGCAAGGGCCGGCGTCGGCCAGTCATGCAGCTGTCACCAAAACGGGCTTGTTCGGTGGCGATCGACCTGTGATCCTGGCAGCCACACGACAAGACGCCGGGAGGACACCGATGGCCACCGACCGCTATCCGCCAGGCTCGTTCTGTTGGGCCGACGTGGCGACCACCGATGCGACCGCCGCCAAGGCATTCTATACCGATCTGTTCGGCTGGAGCGCCGAGGATTTTGAGATGGCCGGCGGGCCGCCCTACACGATGTTTCGCCAGGACGGCGGCGACGTCTGCGGGCTTGGCCCGTTGCCGCGGGAGATGCAGGAGGCGGGCGTGCCGCCGCACTGGTCGGTCTATGTGGCGGTTGACAAGGTCGACGCGACGGCGGCGCAGGCCGCCGAGTTGGGCGGCGCGGTGGTGGTCCCGCCGTTCGACATTCCCGAGACCGGCCGCATGGCGGTGATCCGCGATC
>CAZBWP010000325.1:0-2827 GCA_964495295.1 uncultured Rhodospirillaceae bacterium
GCGACACTGCACCAACGGCGCGCGGTTGAAAAGCGTTTGCGGGAAGCGTATAGGCTGTCGTTTTCGTTCGCTGCCGCACACCGAAGGACGTAATGACCGACGCCAAACCCATTCTGTTGCCAGAGCCCTGGAGCCCCGAATCGTGGCGCGATCGGCCGGCCGCGCAGATGCCGAACTACCCCGACGCCGCGGCCCTGGCCGCGGTGGAGGCGGAGCTGAAAACCTTCCCGCCGCTGGTGTTTGCCGGCGAAGCCCGGCGGCTGCGCGAGTCGCTGGCCCGGGTCGCCGAGGGCCGCGCCTTCCTGCTGCAGGGCGGCGACTGCGCCGAAAGCTTCGCCGAATTCCACCCGAACACCATCCGCGACACCTTTCGCGTGCTGCTGCAGATGGCCGTGGTGCTGACCTACGGCGCCGCCGTCCCGGTGGTGAAGACCGGGCGCCTCGCCGGCCAGTTCTCCAAGCCGCGCTCCGCCGACACCGAGGTCATCGACGGCGTCGAGCTGCCGAGCTACCGGGGCGACATGGTCAACGGCATGGAGTTCACGCCCGAAGCCCGCATCCCCGACCCGCGGCGGATGATCCGCTGCTTCAATCAGTCGGCGGCGACGCTGAACCTGATGCGCGCCTTCGCCCAGGGCGGCTATGCCGACCTGAACCAGGTGCACATGTGGAACCTCGGCTTCGTCGCCGACAGCCCGCAAGGCCACCGCTACGCCGACCTCGCCGACCGGATCGACGAGTCGCTGGCGTTCATGGCCGCCTGCGGCCTGAACTCCGAAAACGCCCCGCAGATCCGCGAGACCGACGTGTTCACGGCGCACGAGGCCCTGCTGCTGCCCTATGAGCAGGCGATGACCCGCGTCGACAGCACCACCGGCGACTGGTACGACACCTCGGCCCACTTCTTGTGGGCAGGCGAGCGCACCCGTGATCCCGACGGCGCCCACGTGGAATTCCTGCGTGGCGTCGAGAACCCGGTGGGCGTGAAGATCGGCCCCTCCATCTCCGCCGACGAGTTGTTGCGCCTGGTTGACCGCCTGAACCCGCTCAACATTCCCGGCCGGCTGACCCTGATCGCCCGCATGGGGCCGGACCGGATCCGCGACGTCCTGCCGGGGCTGATCCGCGCCATCGAGCGCGAGAGCCGCCACGTGGTGTGGGTCTCCGATCCCATGCACGCCAACACGGTGAAGAGTGCCTCGGGCTACAAGACGCGGCATTTCGACCGGATCCTGGCCGAGGTAACGGCCTTTTTCGACGTCCATCGCCAGGAGGGCACGTACGCCGGCGGCGTGCATTTCGAGATGACCGGCCAGGAGGTGACCGAGTGCGTCGGCGGTGCCCAGGACATCACCGAGGCCAACCTGAGCGCCCGCTATCACACCCATTGCGACCCGCGACTCAACGCCAGCCAGGCCCTGGAACTGGCGTTCCTGCTCGCCGCCATGCTGAAGGAAGGACGCGTCCGTGACCGCGACCGCCGGCGCCTCGCCGCGGCCGTCTGAGCCGGACCCGGCGGCGGCAGCCGAGCCGCCGCTGGCACGGCCGCACCCGGCCGCTGACGCTATCGCTGCCTGGACCGATCGATACTTCGTCAAGACCCGCGACACCATCGCCCGCTTCGGCGACGTCACCGTCACCTATGCGGTGTTCATGCGCCGCCCGGTGATCTTCACGCCCAGGCTCGCCGTCGACTGGCTCTCGGCGATCGCGGCGGCGCGCGGCACGGCGTTCCACATCGAGCTGAACTACCAGGAAGGCGACTGGGTCGGGGCCGGCGAGCCCTTGATCTACCTCACCGGATCGTTTCACGACCTGGTCGACCTGGAAACGCTGTATCTGCAGAAGCTGGGGGCCGGCTGCGTCGCCGCCTACAACGCCTACACCATGTGCCGGGATCTGCCGCGCGTGGCCTTCCTCGCGTTCGACGCGCGCCACTGCGCCGGCACGGAGATGGCCGAGCTGATGGCCTATGCGGCGGCCGTCGGCTCGGCGGCGGCGCAGCGGGAAGCCGGCGCAATCGGCTTCGTCGGCAACGCCACCGACGCGACCGCCCACTACTTCAATCGGGAGCGCGGCCTCGGCACCATGCCGCATGCGCTGATCGGCTACGCCGGCTCGACGGTGCGCGCCGCCGAGATGTTCCACGAGGTGCATCCCGAGGACGATCTCACCGTGCTGGTCGACTATTACGGGCGCGAGGTCACGGACTCCCTTGAGGTGTGCCGGCGGTTTCCGGAGCTGGCGGCGGCGGGGCGGGTCGGCGTCCGGCTCGACACGCACGGCGGCCGCTACGTCGAGGGACTGGATCCGCAGCAGTCCTACGCGGTGCTGGAGCGCTATGCCCCGACCGCCGTGCGGCGGTATCGCAACGACGTCGAGCTCCGCTACCTCACCGGCACGGGCGTCTCCGCGGCGGCGATCTACCATGTCCGCGAAAAGCTCGACCAGGCCGGCTTCGACAAGGTGAAGATCGTCGCCTCGTCGGGCTTCGACGTGACCAAGTGCAAGGTGATGGCCGACGTCGGCGCGCCCATCGATGCCATCGGCACCGGCTCGTTCCTGCCCGGCGTCTGGAAGGAAACCTACGCCACCGCCGACATCGTCGCCTACGACGGCAAGCCGCAGATCAAGCTCGGCCGCGAGTTCCTGTTGCAGCGGCGCGGCGAGGGCTGACGCTGCCGGCGGCTCCGCGAGAAGCCGCCGGACAACGCCGGTCGGGCCCCTGAGGGACCCGCGTCATGCTCAGGCTTTGCGGCGCGTGGCGACGCCGAGGCCGAGCAGGCCGAAGCCCAGCAGCAGAACGCTGGCCGGAACCGGGACCGTG
>CAZBWP010000326.1:0-2824 GCA_964495295.1 uncultured Rhodospirillaceae bacterium
GACGCTACCGACTACGTCCAGGGCGAGACCTCGATCCGCGCCTATTTCGTGCCCGGGCTGTTCAAGGAGCAGGCGATCCGGGTTTGGGCGCAACGCTGGACGCCGCCGCCGATGCCCAGGCTCGGTGACCCGTACCACCTGCGGATCAGCATGCTCGACGCCCTGCTCATCGCCGGGCCCGACTGGCTGCGTGGCGCGATCCACGCCGGCGCGGGCCCGGGCGGCGACAGTGTGCACGCTCTCCCCGAATACGAATAGGCCCGAATACGAGTAGCGCCGATGCCGGAACCGCACCCATGAAAGTCCTGATCGATCCGATCCACACCAACGACCCGCAGTTCTGCTCGGCCAACTACAAGATGCAGACGCTGATGCGCTGGGTGCTGGAGCAGCGCAGCGACGTGTTCTTCTACTACCTGCTGCCCGACCCCGAGCTCAGCCACAAGAGCTGGGCGACCGATCACGACTGGCTGCTGCAGCACCCCAACGTCCGCTACGTGCCGGTGCCGTGCAGCCACGACCGGATGCACGAATACGCCCGGATCAACCCGGTGCTGGAGGAGGCACTCGCCTACAAGGGCGAGCTCTGGGACTGGGACGTGCTCTTGACCGGCCGCTCGACCATGGCCGCGGTGATGCGGATGTGGATGACCCGTGCCGCGCGCAGCTGGCAGCGGCGGCTGCTCGTCGCCGACGATTTCCCGATCGTCAGCTTCAAGAAGCGGGTCTACCAGCCCGATCGCGAGGCCGGCGACCTCTTGGCCCTGACCGGCTACATGGCCGCCGACCGCAGCTACATCTTCTCGATGGCGAGCCGTGCCCTGCTCTTGAACGAGGCCAGGAAATGGTTCGCCCCCAGCCGGGTCAAGACGCTCGAGGGCAAGCTGGTGACCGCGATCAGCCGGACCTTCGACGTGGTGCGCTGCAAGGACGAGGCGGTGGTCCAGGCCACCGCTGCGCGCGCCCTGGCCGAGCCGCCGCGGCCGTTGACCGTGGCCTGCACCCAGCGCCTGTCGGGCAAGGTCGACCGGAACGACGACGTCCTGGACACGTTCTTTCGGCAGTACGCCTATCACGGCGGCGAGGGCCGGCTGCGGCTCCTCTTGACCAGCAACAGCCGGGTGGTCGACCGCTACGAGACCGAGCGGTTCAGCCATCTCGAGGTGAAGCGGGCGCCGCGCGAGGAGTTCTGGCGGCTGATGCGCGAGGAGGTCGACCTGATCGTCGCGATCAGCAACGACGAGGACTACCCGCTCAGCCTGATCGAGCCGGTAACGCTGGGGGTGCCGCTGATCATCGGCGATGCGCCCTATGTCAGGCCGACCTTCGGCAAGGACTACCCGTTCATCGTCAGCGGCCCGGTCGAGGCCTATGCCCAGCTGCGCGAGTTCGCCCTGGACTACGCCGGCGCTTACGAGAAGTTCCGGCAATGGCACGAGGCCTGGTTCCAGCCGGAGATGCAGCGGCGCAACGCGCTCTGGTTCGGCCACCTGTTCCTCGACGACCTGGAGGCGCACCGGCAGCTGCTCGACCAGCGCTACGCCTCGAGCACCAACCGGGTGGTCGACGACCTGACCGACTGGGCCGGGCGCCACGGCAAGACGGCGTTCACGATGGAAGAGGCGTTGCGCGAGCTCGATCGGGAGAAGCGCATCGGCCACCTCTACACCGTCTACTGCAAGTCCAGAGCCGCCACCTCGCTCGCGATGACCGCCAACTTCAACGAATATCGTCAGGTACTGATCCACGGTCGGGGCTGGCGCGACGCTTCGATTACTGTAGGTGATTTCGAGCGTGCAAGTAAGACCGAGGGAATTATCTTGCCCTGATTGAATACTTGCTTAGACTTGCGTGGTACCCATAAGCAAAAGACAAGGACGTCACGGCGATGGCACCACGACAGTTGATCCGGCTCGGCAGCAACCTGGAGGAACGGCTCGAGGACGAGCTGGCCAGCGGGCTGGCCGGCTACCAGACCGACATCCCCAAAAGCGTGATCCGCGACCCGCAGAACAAATGGCTGGCGTCGAGCGCCTGGCAGAAGGCGATCCGCCGCAACCAGCCCGACATCGCCCGGCGGATGGTGACCGGGCTCTATCGCCTCGATGCGGCGTACCCGTGGCGCCGCCTGCCGGTGATCGCGCTCGAGGATGTGGGGGCAGCCGATCTGCCGCTGGTGGCCGGGATCATGTGGGCGGCCGGCAAGCAGCTCTGGCGGCAACGCCACGGCGGTGACCTGAAGGTCCTGCTCTACTTCACCGAACGGCTGGCCGCCGCCACCAAGGACCGGGTGGCCTGCGATCTCGAGGTCTGGACGGACTACGACGCCGAGCTGCACGGGCTCAGGGCCGAGCTCGCCGAGGCCGACCGTGCCACCCTGGTCGAAGCGGCAGAGGACGGGCCGCTCGAGCAGCGCCACCTGGCGCTCCGCTATCTGGCCGGCACGCGCGCCTTTCCCGGGGCGAACCTGGTGCCGGGCCGGCTCGGCGACTTCATGGACGTCGTCGAGGTCGGACGTTCCCTCGGCCTGAACGACGACGTGCTGACCATCGCCGTGCTGGCCCGGCATCGTGGCGGCTCGATGGCGCTGTCGCTGGTGCTGGCGATGTGGATGCTGCAGGGCGCCGACACCGTGACGGTCGAGCCGGATACGACCCTGGAGCTGCCGATGATCGGCGCCTGGCCGAGCTACGCGCTGGACGCCCACAACCACCAGGGCAAGCGGTCGATCAGCTACTTCGTCAAGGCGTGCCAGCCGATGCGCGACTGGCTGGACGCCGCCGGCGTCGCCCCGGCCCGCCGCGCCAAGGTGGTGATGGAGCTC
>CAZBWP010000327.1:0-2816 GCA_964495295.1 uncultured Rhodospirillaceae bacterium
GAGCCCATGGCGGCACTCGTTGCTGTGACCATCGTTTCCTCCTTAGTCTTCTGGCGTGTCTTCTCGTGGTGCGGCGCGGCCGTCACCGGTGCGGGGATGGAGAGCCGGGTTGCGGCAGGGCGCTCAAGAACGCCTTGAGGTCGGCGACCTCCTCGGTCCAGAGCAGGCCGACCACCGACATCCGCGGATCGACGCGCTGCAGGTCCCCTTCCACCCGCTCCGCCTTGCCGGCCAGCGCGTCGGGCGTGTGACACGTCCGGCACCGCCCGTCGAACAGCCGGCGCCCGGCGGCGGCATCGCCGCCGGGATCGCCCGCCGCCGCCGGAGCGGCGAGGGCGACGATGACGGCGACCGTCAGCGCCCTCTTCGCCGCGTCAGGCCTCGCCACATCAAAACGTCACGGTGTCGCCATTGGTGAGGAAGACGTTGGTGTCCTTCGCCACCGACGACTGGCGCTTGTAGTCCTTGTACTTGTCGGTTCCCTTGACGATGGGCACGCCCGCCTCGGCGGCCTTTTCCGCCCACAGCCAGCCGGTGCAATGGTTGCAGGCGACCTTCTCCAGACCGAAGGACTTGACGCCGCGGATGATGTCGTCGAACTTGGGATCCCAGGTCTCGAACAGCGTCAGGTGCAGGCCACCATAACAGCCGTAGGGCTGGTAGCCCTTGAAGCTGCGGCGCGCGTAGGAGAACAGGGTCAGAATGCCCGGATGGCAGCAGCCGGTGACGGTGACGATGCCCCTGTCCTTGACGTTGAAGTAAAGAACATTCTCGCCGCGCACGCGCAGCAGGATCGGCACGTCGAACAGCTTGATGGCCATGCCCGGCATCGGGCTGTAGATGCCGCTGCCGTCGTCGCCCTTTTCTTCCGTCAGGATCAGCTCGCCGGTGTGCGGCGAGTCGTTCTTGCAGAGCAGCACATCCTTGCCGTCCTTGCCGGCCACCGAGAAGCTGCCCTTCTCCTTCAGCAGCGCCATGTCCTCGGGATAGAAGGTGCTGGGCGCGTAGAGCTTGATGTCCGGGCGGTGCTTCAGCGAGGACTCGATTCCCCACAGGTGGTCCAGGTGCCAGTGGGTGAGCACCATGAAATCGATCTCGCCATTGGCCAGCATGTCGGGGATGCCGTTGCGTTCGTAGATGTAATCCATCCACGGATTGCCCCAGCCGCTGTCCATCAGGATCTTCTTCTCTTCGCCATCCAGCGTCGTCACCGTGATCAGCGCCGAATAGCCGCCGGCGTTCTCGGGATCCCAGGGGATGGTGTACTGGTTGGTGGCGGCACCGCCGTGTTCGACGATGCTGTTCTTGAGATTGTCGTTGTCGAACCAGCTGGTCTCGCTCAGCACGTCGATCTTGACGCTCTGCACCTCGCCGAAATCGACGTCGCCGCGCGCCGCGGCCGTCTTCGGCAGCAGCACGCTGGTCGACGCCGCCGCGATGCCGGTTGCCGACATCGCTTTCAAGAAATCTCTGCGTTCCATGGAAGTCCTCCTTCGGGGGCTTGAATCGTTGCCTTGCGGCTTGGTGACTGGATGACGGGATTGAATGATCGCGGCGCTCAGCCGGGCGTGTCCTCGATGCCGCGCCTGAGGTTGAACAGCAGGTCGACGATCATGTCCGCCTCGGCCTGGGAGATCTCGAGGCCGTGGACCTCCATCAGGTTGATGATGCGGTACCATTCATCGCGGGTCTTGCCCGGCCGTTCCGGATCGGCGACCGAGTTGTGACACTGCACGCAGTGCTTCTGGAAAACGGCGAACTCTTCCTGCTTGGCCGCCACCATGGCGTCGGGATTGGCGACGATCGTGGCCTTCGCCGCGCCCACGGCGCTTTCATCCATGGCCCGGACGGCGGCGGGGGCGATGGCCGCGCCTCCCAACGCCAGCGCCAGAGCCAACACCCATCCTGTTCTCGACAGACCGCGCATGTGGCGTGTCCTCCTGGTTTGTGATCGTGTCTTCGTGTTGCTGCGGCAGGACCGGGGCGCTGAACGCGTGCCTTCTTTCCCTGCCTTGGAGGACCAGCCTGACAGCGGCCAACGCGCGGCGCACTGCAATGCGTCAGTGCGCATCACCTCCGGAACTGATAATTGTCAGTTCTGCGTCAGTTTGCGGCGATGTCCTGGAGCCTGGCGACGTCGCAGCGGAAGCGGTTGCCCGGCAGCGGCGCGAGGATGCCGTCGCGCCTGAGTTCGGTGATCAGCCGGCTCGCGGTTTCGCTGGTGATGCCGAGGATGGCGGCCACCTCCTCACGCCCGAACAGCTGGCAGACGGGATCGGCGGACTCTCCCTTCACATAGAGGAACAGCCGGGCGATGCGCGCGCGCGCCGTGCCCGTGGAGAGGAAGGTCAGCCACTCGTCGGCGCGGTCGACCGAGAGCTGCCAGCGCCGCATCAGTTGGCCATAGAGCCGTGGCGTGCGGGCGTTGAGCTGATGGATGCTGGTCGCCGGGATGCGGCAGGCGAGGGTGTCCTGCATGGTGAGCGCGGTGTGGCGATAGGGCTGATCCAGCACCGCCTCCAGGCCGACCGTGTCGCCCTGCTTCAGCAGGCGGACGATCCGCTGGTCGCCGTTCGGCAAGTACTGGATGAGCTTGACGAGACCGCTGCGCACCGTGAATACGGCCCGGCCCGGGTCATCCATGTTGTAAAGGGTGGCACCCGGCCGGAACGCCAGATCCTCGATCGGCAGATGCAGGTTCCGGAAATCCTCATCGTCCAGGTCGGCGAACAGCGCCAGATGGCGCACGCTGCAGTGCGCGCATTCCGGCTGTCCCCGCCATGCCGCCAGGATCTTTTCCGGTTTCACCGCGAACC
>CAZBWP010000328.1:0-2800 GCA_964495295.1 uncultured Rhodospirillaceae bacterium
CCGGTGCGCTGGATCGTCAAGAGGCAGGTGATGCCGCGCTGCTTGCAGGCGTCCACCAGGCGCACGACGAAGGCGAACGCCACCTTCGACGAGCCCAGCCGCTGCAACGCCGAGATGGGATCGGCGACCACGTGATGGGGAAACCAGGATTCGATCGCCGAGAGGATGCGATGCAGGTGCTCCTCGGCGCCCATGGCCTCGGGCATGGCGCCGAGAAACCGCAGTGTGCCGTCCTGGACGGGGCCGCGCAGGTCGACGCCGGGGCTCAGCATGGCGTCCAGCAGTTCCGCCTCCGACTGCTCGAAGCTGATGAACAGTACGCGCTCGCCGCGCGCCGTCGCACCCCGCGTGAAGGTCGACGCCAGCGTCGTCTTGCCGGTGCCGCTGCTGCCGAACACCAGGATGCTGGCACCCCGCCGAAAGCCGCCGTCGAGAATCTCGTCGAGCTTCTCGTGGCCGCTGCTCATGCGCGAGCCGAGCGGGCGGTGACGAAGTGCGACGCTGGAGATCGGCATCAGGCTGAGGCCGCTTTCGGTGATGACGCAGGGGTATTCGTAGCGGCCGAAGCCGGAGCCGCGGCATTTGACCACCCGCAGGTGCCGCATCGACACCCGCTCCTCCACCGCCTGGCGGAAATGGATGACGCATTCCGCCATGAAGTCGAGAAACTCATAGCGGGCGGTGGAGAACTGCTCCTCGGTGAGCTTCGCCGTCAGCACGGTGGTCAGCTTGTTCTCGACCAGCCATTCGTGCAGCGAATAGAGCTCGGTGCTCTCCCGCGCGGTGTCGTCGAACAGCCGGAGCAGCGCATCGGCGGCGTCGAGGACGACGCGCTTGGCGCCGATCCGGGCGACGATCTCCGAGAGTTCCGCGAGCAGGCCATAAAGGGTGAAGCGGCCGGACAGCACGGTCGCCGGATTGGGGCGGGCCTCGATGATCGCCAGCCGCCCCGCCCGCTCCTCGGCCTCAAGATCCCAGCCGAACGTTCGGGCGTTTTCGCGAATCGTCTCGGCGCGCTCCTCGAAGCTCAGCAGAATTCCCGGCTCGCCGGCTTGCGCGCCGGTATAGAGAAACTGCATGCCGATGACGCTCTTGCCGCAGCCGGAGCCGCCGGTGATGAGCGTCGTGCGGGCCGCCGGCAAACCGCCCCACAGGACGTTGTCGAGGCCTGGAACGCCGGAGCGCACCTTCTGCAGCATGCGCTTCGAAACCGGTTCCAAAGGCGCCGGCAAGGCAATCGTGTCGGTCATGATCTCGGATCCTCAGGGGCCGCGACGCCAGCCGCACGGCCGATCACCTCGGAAACTTGTCCGATTGTAAGCAAAGTTTCCTATAACCGGACATAAAGACCCAGGGAGGCCGGTCAACCGCCAAGCCGAAAAAACTTGCGAGCGGCGGTGGACGCGGCGCGGGGTTGGGTGGCCGCGTGGCGCGCTCAGACGCCCTGGAAATCCTCGAGCGCGTAGAGATAGAGCGGGCGGGCGCGATGGCCGGCTTCGGGCACCTCCAGCACCTCGAGCAGGCGCGAGCGCTTGAAACGCTCGCGCACCTCGATGTGCGCCTCGGGGCCGTAGCGGGCGACGAACAGCACCCGCTGGCCGATGCCGGCGGTCAGCGGGCTGGCCAGTTCGTAATGGTTCTGCGGGATGCCGTCGTAGTCCCACATGGCCGCCGGCGGCAGGCGGCCGTGGGCATAGAACAGGATCTCGCCGTGCAGCTTCGAATCGTTGGTCAGGATCGCCGTGAAGGGCGCGCCGTCGACGCCCGCGGCGACCACGTCGGCCACCCGCTCGCCGATCTTGTCCCAGCCGCGCACCGGCGCGAAGGCATGGCCGAGGCCGACCCGCGGCGCCAGATCCGGCCGGATCACCAGGACCGCGAGCACGACCGCGGCCGTCAGATGCAGGCCGACCGAAGCCGGCAGCACCCACCGCCAGCGGCGGGCCGCGGTCGAAAGCCAGGCGACCACCAGGATCGTCGCCGCAACGTAGGCGGGGACCGCCCAGTTGGCGTGCGCACGTGAGAGGAAAGCCTGGACGCACAGCAGCACCACCAGGGGCACGCTGAACGCCACCAGGAACCGCGTCGACCGATCCAGTTCGGCGCGCCTGAGGGTGGCGACGCGCGCGATCAAGGCCGCGAACATCAGCGGCCCGAACACGCCGAACTGGGCGCCGAAAAACTCCAGGAACTTGCCGAACCGGAACATCTCGGCGCCGAGGTTGGTGTTGGCCGCGGTATGGCGGATGGTCGCGAAATCGTTGGCGGCGTTGTAGAGGAGGTTGGGCGTCAGGATCAGCGCCGCGATGCCGAGGGTGACCAGGGCGCAGCGGCTGGTGGCGAGCCAGCGGTCGCCGGGACTGACGGCGAGAAACAGCGCGGTGCACGCGAGGAAGTAGACCATCGCGTACTTGCTCAGGATGCCGAGGCCAATGACGACGCCCAAGGCCGCCGCCCAGGCGAGATTCCGGGTGCGCAGCACCTCCAGGAGGAGCAGCAGTCCGGTGGTCCAGAAGAACAGCAGCGGCACGTCGGTGGTCATCACGCCGGACGAGAACGAGACGGCCGGCGCCGTCGCATAGATGACCGCCGACCACAGCGCGATCCGATCGTCGGCGAGTCGCCGGGCGACGGCGAACACCGCCAGCGCCGTCGCCCCGTGCAGCAGCGGCGCGGCGATGCGCACGCCCCACTCGGTGTTGCCGAACAGGCCGGTGGTCGCGCCGATCAGCCAGGCGACCAGGGGCGGCTTCTCGAAATAGCCGAACGCCGGCTCCTGCCCCCAGGACCAGTAGAGGGC
>CAZBWP010000329.1:0-2800 GCA_964495295.1 uncultured Rhodospirillaceae bacterium
CCGCTCAACGTCTGGCGCAGCGAGGAGGGCACGTTCGTCACCGCCGAGGTGCCGGGGGTCCGCCTCGACGACCTGGAGATCACGGTTCACCAGAACACCTTGACGCTGAAGGGCCGGCGCGGCTCGGAGGCGAAGACGCCGGACGTCGCCTACCACCGCCGCGAGCGGCTCCACGGCGCGTTTGCCCGCACAGTCACCCTGCCCTACACGGTCGATCCCGATCAGGTGCGGGCGTCGGCGAAGAACGGCATCCTGACCATCGAGTTGCCACGGCCCGAGACCGACAAGCCGAAACGCATTCCCATTCAGACCGCCTGACGGTCGCGGCCCGGACCCCGGAGAGAGCCATGGAAGACACCCAACACCCCGACCGCCCCGTCGGCGGCGAGCAGGCCGAAACCACCCGGACGATTCCGACCTACAGCCCGGCGACGGACATCTACGAAACCGAGGACGCGCTTGTCCTGCTGCTTGAGATGCCGGGCGTCGCCCCGGACGCCATCTCCGTGACCCTCGACAAGCGGGTGCTGACGATTCACGGCCGCTGTCGGCCGACGGCGCCGGCGGGCGCCACGCTCACCCATGCCGAGTACCGTGACGGCGACTTCGAGCGGGCGTTTACGCTCTCGGAGGCCATCGACAGCGCCGGCATCCAGGCGTCGAGCCATGATGGCGTGCTGCGCCTGGTTCTGCCAAAGGCCGGCCCGGCTCCAGCGCAGACCATCTCGGTCACCGCGGGATAGGGATGAGGGCCCGGCGCCGGCGCATGGGCGAATGACGGTCCGGCTCTGCGTCTTCGACTGTGACGGGACTCTCGTCGACAGTCAGCACGCAATCAGCGCGTGCATGGGCACCGCCTTTGCCATCAACGGCCTGTTGCGACCGGAGCAGGACGTCGTCCGGCGGGTGGTTGGGCTGTCGCTGCTCGACGCCGTCGCCGTCCTTGCCCCCGACGCCGAGCCGGCGACCTGGCAACGCCTCGCCGCCGACTACGCCGCCGCGTTTGCCGATCTGCGCCGCTCGGGCGCCCTGATCGATCCGCTCTATCCCGGCGTCCTCGATGGCCTGGATGCGATCGAGGCGACCGGCTGGCTGCTCGGCATGGCGACCGGCAAGTCGCAGCGCGGCGCGCGGGCGACGCTCGACGGTCATGGCCTGCTCAACCGCTTCGTCACCATTCAAACGGCGGACGTTGCGGCGGGCAAGCCAAGCCCCGACATGGTGTTGCGGGCAATGGCGGAGACCGGCGCCGATGCCGCCTCCACCGCGGTGGTCGGCGATACCGTTTACGACATGCAGATGGCCCGTGACGCTGGCGTGCTGGCGATCGGCGTTGCCTGGGGCTATCATGCCGCGGAGGAGCTGATCGCGGCGGGTGCCGGCGTGGTGGTCGAGTCGTTCGCGGACCTGCTGCCGGTCATCGAAGGGACACGGCAGAGCCGCCGCCTTTAAGACAGCGGACACGAACACGGGACACCGAGGGTGAAGCGCAGGCGCTTCTATCGAACGGCAACGGTCGCCGAGGCGGACGACGGCTTTCAAGTCGACCTGGATGAACGGCCGGTGCGCACGCCCGCAGGCAAACCGTTGGTCCTGCCGACCCTGGCGTTGGCGCGGACCATCGCCGAGGAGTGGCTGGCGCAAACCGACGAGATCCGGCCGCAGACCATGCCGATCACCAGCCTCGCGGCGACGGCGATCGATCGCGTGGCGCCGCGCCGTGCCGCAGTCGTTGACGCGCTTGTGGAATACGGCGAGTCCGACCTTCTCTGCTACCGCGCCGACGAGCCGAGTGAGCTGGTGGCGCGGCAACAGGCATGCTGGCAGCCTGCCCTCGACTGGGCGACGGAGCGCTGGGGCGCGCGCCTGCGGGTGACAATCGGCATCATGCCGGTGCCCCAGCAGCCGGAGGCCCTCGCCGCCTTGCGCCGCGCCGTCGCCGCCTGTGACCCTCTGGAACTGACGGCGCTGGCGGCGGCCGTCCCGCTGTGCGGCTCCCTGGTGCTCGGGCTCGCACTCATCGACGGTCGCCTCGATGCCGATCGGGTGTTCGAAGTGGCGCACCTCGATTGCATCTTCCAGATCGAGCGCTGGGGCGAGGACGACGAACTCTCGACGACGCTCGGGCGCGTGCGCGCCGAACTGTCGGACGCGGCGACGTTTCTGGCGCTGGCGCGCGATATCAGGGCTGCGGCCCATGCCGGGTGACCGGACGGCACCGACCGGCCCCGCGGATGCGGCGGCACGCCGGGCCGAGCGGCGGTTGCGCGGCTTCCGCATTCACCTGGGTGTGTTCGCCGGGCTCGCCATTGCTGCGGTGGTCACGATGCTGCTGGTCGATCCCCGCACGCCGTGGATCCTGCTGCCGCTGGTGGGTTGGGGGCCGGTGCTCGCCCTGCACGTCGCCTATGTGATGGGACTGTTCGACCGCCTGAGGCCGGCCCGGCGCCCCGGCGAGGATCGGCAGGACACGGTGGAATGAGCGACGCCGCGCCGCGCAAGGCGGTCAGGGTCCGCATCGAGGGGCGGGTTCAAGGGGTCTGGTACAGGGGCTGGACCGTCGATCAGGCGATCGCGCGCGGCCTCCACGGCTGGGTCCGCAACCGCAGCGACGGCAGCGTCGAAGCGGTCTTCGCCGGTCCCCAGTCGGCGGTCGACGCCATGCTGGCGGCGTGCTGGCGGGGGCCGCCGGCCGCAATGGTCACCGCCGTCGTGGTGCAGAACGCCGACCCCCCTGCCGAGCCCGGCTTCCGGCCGCTCCCGACGCTGTAGCGTCGGTTGAAAGGTTTGACGCTTTAGC
>CAZBWP010000330.1:0-2795 GCA_964495295.1 uncultured Rhodospirillaceae bacterium
ATCTCGCTCTCGATATCGCCACCCGGACGAACATGTCCCGCACCGAGGCCACCCGGGCCGTTGACGCGGTGTTTACGTCGATCGCCGACGCCCTCAAGAAGGGTGAAGAAGTCAAAATCGTCGGATTTGGAACCTTCGCCGTCACCGAGCGGTCGGCGAGCGAGGGACGCAATCCAAAGACCGGTGAACCCATTCAGATCCCGGCGTCCAGAGTCCCGCGGTTTCGGGCCGGCAAGGGACTGAAAGAGGCACTGAACTAAGAATCGAGTCGGCCGGCCCGCAGCCAGCGTTTCGGGTCGGCCGGTCTCCTGTCGCCCGCGTCCTTCGATATCAGACGCGCACCTCAGTCGCCCATCGGTGCCGCGCCTTCGGCGATGATGCGATGGGCTTCCGTTCCAGCCATCAAGGCCGATGTGCTGGCACCATCGCTCCCCACATGCATTCACCTTTAACGCTCGGTTAGCGGCCCTTCCCGTACGGTTCCGACGGTTGCAACGCCGCCCCATGGGCGGGTTCCGTCACGGACAGGGGAACCGACGATGCCTGAAGGCAAGGGGCCGTTGCTGAGATGGTGGGAGGGAGTCCGCGGCTGGCACGACCCGTCGTGGACGTCGGTGACCGATGATCGCACCCGGGTGCGACGGATCGTGGAAAAGGTTGCGATCGACCAGTCGACGCCCCGGCACCCTCCACCGGCCGGCGCGTCGCAGCCACCGATACACCGCCGGACGAGCAGGATCGTCCGCGCGCTGTTCGATTGAGCCAACCCGCGCCGGGCAGGTCCAGGTCACGTCGTGGGACGCGACCCCGGTGTCGCGACGCATTTGCGGAACCTTTCATCGGGTGCGGCCAACACCTATTCCGCAGCCTGACCAGCCGGCTTCTCCGCGACATCCGCGAACCAGCGTCGTTTCAGCCAGAGCGCGACGGTGACCAGTGAAATCAGGACCGGAACCTCAACGAGCGGTCCGATGACGGTGGCGAAGGCGATCGGCGATGCGAGCCCGAAGGCGGCGATGGCGACCGCGATGGCGAGTTCGAAATTGTTGCTGGCGGCGGTGAAGGCGATCGCCGTGGTGCGCGGGTAGTCCGCCCGGATCGCCCTGCCCATCCAGAAACTCACCAAGAACATGATCACGAAGTAAATCGCCAGGGGGACGGCGATCCGCAGCGCATCGAGCGGCAGTTCCAGCACCATGCCGCCCTTCAGCGAGAACATGGCCGCAATGGTAAACAGCAGGGCAATGAGCGTGATCGGCGCGATCTTTGGCAGGAAGCGGCTCTCGTACCACACCACCCCTTTTCGCCGTGCGAGCACCCGCCGGGTGAGATAGCCGGCAGCGAAGGGGATGCCGAGATAGATCAACACGGCCTCGGCGATCGTCCAGAAGTCAACGTCGATGACGCGCCCCTGGAGGCCGATCAGCGGCGGCAGGACGGTCAGGAAGAACCACGCATAGACGCTGAAAAACACGATCTGGAAGATCGAGTTGAAGGCCACGAGACCGGCCACATACTGGTTGTTGCCGCCGGCCAGCTGATTCCAGACGATGACCATGGCGATGCAGCGGGCCAGACCGATGAGGATCAGGCCCGTCATGTATTCCGGGTAGTCGCTGAGAAAGATGACGGCGAGCGAGAACATCAGCACCGGGCCGATCACCCAGTTCTGCACCAGCGACAGGGCAAGCACGCGCCGGTCCTTGAACACCAGCGGCAGTTCCTCGTAGCGGACCCGGGCGAGGGGCGGATACATCATCAGGATCAGGCCAATGGCGATCGGCACGTTCGTCGTGCCGAACGACAGGCTGTCGAGGAAGGCTGGCAGGCCTTCGACCAGGGATCCGAGCCCAACGCCAAGCGCCATGGCCGCGAAGATCCAGACCGTCAGGTATCGATCCAGGAAGGAAAGCCGCTTTTTCGGCCCGGCGGATGTCATCGAGAACTCCTTTCCTTATCATGAGCAGCGTGTGACCACGCCGCCCGGTGTCCATCGCCCCTTTTGAGGATCTTCCGGCTTTGCCTTATTCCCGCCGCATGATGCGCGCCACCGTCACCCCCAAAGATGCGAGCCAACCGGGATCGTCGGCGAACGGCGCCAGCTTCGGATGGTTTTCTGGCTCGCATCCACAGGCCGAGCGGCGCATCGGCGGGTCATGGACCGTCGGCAGATGGGCAACAGGCGGAGCCGCCGAGTTCATCTCGGTGATCCGTCTCGAATACGCAGTTCAGCAACGCGGCCAGTGGCATGAGCGTATCTCGGTTCAACGAATAGCAAACACGGGGGTGCTCAACCTCGCCCACGATGACGCCGGCGGCCTTGAGGATTCTCAGGTGCTCGGACACCGTGGATTGGGCCAGTCCAACCTCATCGACGATGTCGCAGCCAATGCAGGACCGCTTCGCCAACAACATGCGAACGATGCGGATGCGCGCGGGATGGCCAAGCGCCTTTGCGATCAACGCCACGTTCTCATCACTCGAATCGAAATCCGGTGCGACCGCATCCGCTCGTCGCGCAGAAATCACTGGCACCGCACTCCCCATGTTCGTCAATCGTCGATAAACGATAGATGACGGGCAGCGCGGTGTCTGTCAATCCTCGCGAAGGTCCGGCGCACTGATCGTCAACTCCGATCGCGGCGCGCCGTTCACCGCCGCCGCGGCTTCCGGCCGGATCGAGGCCGCCAGCGTCACCATCAACATGGACGGGTGCCAACGCTGGCTCGATCGGGCGTCTTTAGAGTCTGGCCGAAAAAGGGTTGAGTGATCTCAATGGGTTGTGGTCCCATAGG
>CAZBWP010000331.1:0-1505 GCA_964495295.1 uncultured Rhodospirillaceae bacterium
GTCCGCGCGTAGTCCTTGTAGAACGGCTCGTGGAAGGAGGCGGGGAAGCCGTCGATCATCGGGTCGTACTCCGGCCGGTCGCCGTACTGGATGGAGTCCACCAGGATCAGCCGGCCGCCCGGCGCCAGCACCCGGGCGAACGCGCCGACCATCGTCCGCTGCACCGGTCCCGGCACCTCGTGCATCAGGTAGACGCAGGTGACGGCATCGACGCTGGCGTCGGCGAACGGCAGCGCCTCCGCCAGCCCCCGCACCACGCGGGCCCGCGAGAACCGCGCGAGCCGCCGCCTTGCCTCGCGCAGGTAGGCGTCGCTCAGATCCAGCGCGGTGAGGTCGAGGCGCGGATAGGTGTCCTTCAGCATGCAGGCGAAGCGGCCGGTGCCGCAGGCGACATCCAGCAGCCGCGTCTCCGCGATCCCCCGTCCCGCCGCCCGCCGCGCGCCGAGCCAGTCGCCCAGCGGCACCAGCGCCTGCCGGCGCATGGCGTCGGTGGCGCCGAGGAACAGCACCTCGGTCTGGTGGTCGTAGAGCCGGGCCGAGCGCTCGCTCAGATAGCCGTCGGTCTGGAAGTGGAAATTGCGGCGGTAATAGTCGGGCAGCCTGGCCGCATCGGGGTGCTCGCGGATGTCGCGGAAGCCGTTCCGCCGGCGCCGCTCCACCACCTTCGGGAGGTCGCGCAGGTAGGCCCGCGCGCCGGGCAGCCAGCCCAGCGGTGCGGTGAGCAGGTCATCGGGCAGGTCGTAATAGCCGGCCTGGACGTTCGCCCAGTCGCGGCGGAACAGCTCGCGGACGTCGGCGAGCAGGGTCCGCATGTCGCGCGTGAAGCCCGCCCGCCGCCGGCGCTCGCGCGGCAGCGAGAGCCGCCGGCCCACCAGGTATTCCCCGAGGAACCAGCCCATCCGGGCATTCTGTCCCAACCAGTACGCGCTTTCCCGCAACATGCTCCCATCCGTCTGCGGCCCAACACTGAGCCTCATATGGACGTGGACCGGCGCCGGGTCACGGCAGTTCGACGGCGTAGCTGTCGAGGGCCGGCGCCGCGTCGATCAGCCCGCGCGCCCTGGCGAATTCGGCGAAGCGGACGTAGCGATGGCGGTCGAGGGCGGCGGGACGCAGCGCGAACCGCGGCAGCGTGTCGGCCCAGGCGCGCCGGTTGAGCTCGTCGTCCAGGTCGGGATAGGCGGCGATGAACAGCCGCCACGCGTCCTCCGGATGGTTGAGCAGGTACTGGACGGCCCGCTCGACCGCGTCGAGGAAGGGGCGGAGCCGCGCATCATCCAGGCGCGCGGCGTTGGCCACCAGGATCAGCTCGTCGTACGCCGGCACGCCTTCCTCTTCCGGAAAGAAGGCGCGGCCCGGCCGCTCGATCAGATCCATCTGGTTGAGCTCGAAATTGCGGAAGGCGCCGATCACCGCCGCCACCTGGCCGGAGACCAGCGAGGGCGACAGCGAGAAGTTGACGTTGACCAGTTCCACGTCGGCGAGGGTCAGCCCGTGTCGCTCCA
>CAZBWP010000331.1:1605-2793 GCA_964495295.1 uncultured Rhodospirillaceae bacterium
TCGGTGAACGCCGCCGTGACCGGGAAGAAGATGATCAGCGTCGCCATCACCACCTTCGACGCCATGCCGTAGCCGAACCACAGCACCAGCAGCGGCGCCAGCGCGAACACCGGCACCGCTTGGCTCACCACCAGCACGGGCAGCAGCCAGCGCCGGGCGGGGCGGACGGCGGCCATCAGCACCGCCGATGCACAGCCGAGCAGGATGCCGAAGACGAGGCCGAGGGCGATCTCGGAGAAGGTGATCGCGGCGTGGCGGAGCAGCGATGGCGCCTGGGTCACCCAGGCCTCGGCGACGCCGAGCGGACCCGGCAGGATGTAGGGCGGCACGCCGGTCGCCAGCACGATCCCCTGCCACCCGGCGATCAGCCCGGCGGCAACGATCAGCGCCCGTGCTGCGCGCGTCATCGGTGCGCCTCGGCGAGGCGACGCAGCAGCACCCCTTGCAGTTCCAGCACCTCCGCATCGTCGACCGCCCTGGGCGGCGATCCCAGGGGCTCGAGCGGCTCGCCGAGGCGCGCCGGCCGGCCGGCCATGACGATGATCCGGTCGGCGAGGCGCAGCGCCTCCAGGGGATCGTGGGTCACCAGCAGCACCGTCCGCCCGGCGAGCAGCCGCGCCGCCAGGTCCTGCAGGCGGATGCGGGTGATCGCGTCGACGGCGGAGAACGGCTCGTCCATCAGCACCACCGGCCGATCCTCCATCAACGTCCGGGCCAACGCCGCGCGCTGGCGCATGCCGCCGGAGAGGGCGGCGGGGCGGCTGTCGGCGTTCTCTGCCAGCCCCACCTCGGCGAGCAGGGTGCGGGCGCGCTGCCGCTCGGCGGGACCGACGGGGTGCTGCCGCAGCCGGTGCCCGAGCAGGACCGCATCCAGCACGCTGGCCCACGGCAGCAGCAGATCGGTCTGCGCCATGTAGGCGGCGCGCCCGGCGATCGGCCCACCGTCGTCGGCGGCAATGCGACCGCCGGCGTCATCGTCGAGGGTGAGTCCCAGCATCCAGCGCAGCAGTGACGTCTTGCCGACGCCGCTCGGCCCGAGCAGGGCGGTCCACGTGCCCGCCGGCAACGTCAGGTCGAGGCCGTCGAACAGCCCGACGCCGGCGTGCGCCAGACGCGCGCCGGTGACGATCACCGAGGGAACAAGGCAGGCAGGCTGATCGAGCATTCGATCACTCTTCCCTCCGCCGG
>CAZBWP010000332.1:0-2787 GCA_964495295.1 uncultured Rhodospirillaceae bacterium
GCGACGAGGGCGTTCAGGCAGGCGATCGCGCGGCGGAGGCTGTCGGCGCGCTGGGAGTTCTTCCAATTCGACAGGCAGAGGCGAAGGAACCCGACAGGGGCCGCGCAACCTATAGTTGACGTTGATGAAGAAGGTATTGACGTGCGCCGACGGTGCACGCACACTTGCGTGTTGGACTTTCGTCTTGGTGGCGCCAAGCCACTCGTCACGAAACGGCGGTCGGGGGTGGGGCCCGGAACGCCATCACGGAAGATCCTCAAGGGGAGACACTCATAAAGGGGGGAAATACCATGCGTGTACAGTATGCGCCGATCACCCGTGCTGTTTCTGCCGCGACGGTGGCAATGTTCCTGGCGGTCGGAACCGTCTCCGCCCAGACGCTGGCGGAACAGTGGGGCTTCCAGCCCGGTGCGACCGAGACGGCGGTGGTCACTGGAACCTACGAAGACCTGATCAGCGGAGACACCGGCAGCTTCGGGCCGTTCGTCGAGACCTGCCGGGTCGAAAGCACGAATAGGACGATCATCGATCACACGGCGACCATGGTTGAGCGGTGTGGCGATGGATCACCTCAGAATAGCGCCTTCTTCATGTCCGATGATACAGGTGTGCGCCTCATATCCGATGGGGATCCGACCCTCGGCGGTTGGTACGAATATTACGAAGATCCAAAGCTTTCCATTCCCAGCAGTTGGGCCGAGGGAGAAACCATCGTCACGAACGGCTCCTGGCGCGGCCAATGGGAAAACAACGGGGGCTTCGAGGCTTGGGAAGGAACCTACACCGAGTCGATGACCTGGAAGCCCGGCACCACGTCAATCACCACGCCGTGGGGGACGTTCGACGCCATCGAGTTCGAAAGCCATGAGGAGTTCACTCAAAGTTCTCTGGCCAGCAGTGGGTTCAATCGGGGAAAAGTCCTTACTGTATCGTGGTTCGTGGACGGAATCGGCTTTCTCGGCGGCACCGATATCTGGGAGAGCTTCAGTGACTGGGACGGCAACGGTCTTTGGGACTTTGCGGAAAAGACAACCTTCCATTACTCTCTGATCCCCTTCGATCCTGCCCCCGGTGATGTTTTCGACACGCAGTTTCTCGCATCAGGAGCGTACACGTCGAGCGGCAGCGCGACACAGGATGCCGTCGTCGCCGCCCTTGCAGAGGTCGTCGACAGCGCGACGACCGTGCCGCTGAGCGTCAGCCAGCCTGCCGGAGGTATCGGGTTACTGGCGGGTGTGACGGTGCTGGCCGCGGACGACGTCGACACGCTGATCGATGCCATGATCGCCGACGGAGCCAGTGTCGAGACGGCCTTTCTGCGGATGGAATTTCATTATGATTTGGATCTGCTGATCGCAGCCGGCATCGACGAAGCGGACTTGGCACCCTATTGGTGGGATGACGACGTCGAGAAATGGCTTCTCGTGGGCACCACGATTGCAGGAGAGATCGGCGCCGGCCTGCTTGCGACATTACCCGAGCACGAGTTCCGGGTTGGCTACTACGGGGTCGACACGGCCCAGAGCCTTGTTTGGGCCAACGTAAACCATGCGTCGTTCTATGGACTGCTGGCCTTCGATTCGGTTCCCGTGCCCGTGCCGCTACCGCCGGCGGTCTTGCTGTTCGGTTTCGCCTTCTCCGCACTCGGGTTCTGCCGGAGGTTGAGCGCCTGACCGGCGGCAGCACGGCGAGACCGTCTTGAGGGATGCCACCCGGGCTACTTCAGCTTGGGGCCAGCGTCTGCCCGCCGCCCCCCGTCGGGGTCAGACGAGGTCGGCTTCGAAGCGGGCGATCTGCTCATCGTGGCCGACGAGGACGAGCTTGTCGCCCGGCGCCACCCGATGGGGCCCATGCAGGTCGACGCTGACACCGGCCGAGGCGTCCACCGTCATCAACAGGTGCAGGCCATAGCGTTCGGCGATCGCCGGCGGGCTCAGGTCGGCGCCGACCAGCTTTTCCGAGGCGATGATCTCCACCACCCGGTGACCGCTGGAGAGCGTCATCACCGCGGTGGTTTCCGGATGCAGAAGCCGCAGCGCCTCGGTCTCGCCCATCTGCTTTTCCGGGAAAACGATGCTGTCGACGCGCAGCAACCGCAGGATCTCGATGTGCTCGGTGTTCAGCGCCTTGACGGTGATGCGCCGCGCGTGCAGGTGGCGCAGCAGCAGGACGCAGACCAGGCTGTTCTCGATATCGCCCAGCGAGACGACGACGTGATCGGCCCTGTCCACGTCCAGCCGTTCGAGGAGCTCGCGATTGCGGACGTTGCCGATGATCGGCTGATCGACGAAGCCGGTGACGGCGTTCACCCGCTCCTCGTCCTGGTCGACGGCGACGAGCTCGACGCCGCCCGTCTCGCTGAGGGCTTGCAGCAGGTATTCGCCGAAGGTGCTGATGCCGAGGCAGATGATGCGTTTGGACATGGCTCACCCGACGGGCAGGGACTCCTCAGGGAACGTGTAGGGCCGGGGCGTCGGCCGGTGCGCCCAGGCGGCGATGACGGCGAGCGGACCCAGGCGGCCGACGATCATCAGCACGATCAGCGCCCCCTTGCCGGCCGCCGTCAGGTGGGGCGTGACGCCGGTGGACAGCCCGACCGTTCCCAGCGCCGAGATCGTCTCGAAACCAAGCGCCAGCGCGGCGCTGTGACCTTGCGCTTCCACCGCCTGCCCTTCGAGCGCCAATAACACCGCAAACGCACCATAGAACAGCACCAGCGAGGCCACCAGCAGAACCACCGCCCGCCGCTGATCGATGCGCGACAGCCGCCGATTGAACAGCACCGGC
>CAZBWP010000333.1:0-2768 GCA_964495295.1 uncultured Rhodospirillaceae bacterium
TTCGCTGTCCCAGTAAAGGAAGTCGCGCCAGCTTTCGTGCAGATAATTCGGCGGAAACGCCCGGCCGTTGGCCTGCAGTTCATGGGCCGACGGCTGCTGCGGCGGCCGCAAGGGATGCATCCCCACCTCCGCCGGCAGGCGGTGCCCCTTCCTGAGGTTGCAGGGCTCGCAGGCGGCGACGACGTTGGTCCACAGCGTACGCCCGCCCTTCACCCGCGGGATCACGTGGTCGAAGGTCAGATCCTCGGCCGCGTGGTTGCGGCCGCAGTACTGGCAGGCGAAGCGGTCGCGCAGGAAGACGTTGAACCGCGTGAAGGCCGGGCGGCGCGACATCGGCACGAATTCCTTCAGCGCGATGACGCTCGGCAGACGGATCTCCTGGCTCGGCGACCGCACCGCCCGGTCATACTCGGAAATGACATGCACCCGATCGAGGCAGACGGCCTTGATCGAGTCCTGCCAGCACCAGAGAGACAGCGGGAAATAACTGAGCGGCCGGAAGTCGGCATTCAGCACCAGCGCCTGAAAGCTTTCCAACCCCATGCCGATCCCGTCCCGAACCATTTAAGCGCACATTACACTATGTGGGCCAACCCGTCCAAATACCAGATTCGTGAACCTTTCTTGAAAGCGTCACCCGCCCGCTGTTCCTCGTCGGCCACCTCATCGCGTCGGCGTCGGCCGATTGAACACCGTGGCGAGAAACCGCCGGTCCAGGCGAATCGTCGCCTCGTCGAGGGCGTGGCCGAGGCCGGGCATGACATGCGCCTCGACCGGCACCCCGTTGGCCTTGAGCACCACCTCCGCCAGCGGCAGCGCCTGCACCGGCACCACGTCGTCGTACGCGCCGTGGGTCAGCAGCACCGGCGGCCGCGCCGCGATCTCGGTGGCGAGCGCGGCCTCGCCCACCAGCATGCCCGAGTGCGCGATGATGCCGGCGACCGCGGGGGCGCGGCGCAGGCCGACGTGCAGCGCCATCATCGCCCCCTGCGAGAAGCCGATCAACGCCAGCGCATCCTCGTTCAGACCATGCTCGGCGAGCTGCTCATCGATGAACGCCTCCAGCGCCGGTGCCGCGGCGCGCGCGCCAGCGAGCCGCGTCGTCGCCTGCAGGTCGGCAATGGAGAACCACTGATAGCCGAACGGCGCCTGATCGAACGGTTCCGGCGCGTTCGGCGCGACGAACGCGGCGTCCGGCAGCACCGGCTGATAGAACGGGACCAGGCCGAACAGATCGTTGCCGTCGGCGCCGACACCGTGCAGGAGGATGACCAGCTGCTGCGGCGCCCCGCCGCTCAGCGGCGCCGCCCGGGGTCCGTCCAGACTCGGGATTTGTGCCATCGCCCGCTCCCGCTCAACCGTTCGCAGCCAGTCATAGCGGATCGCCGCCGCCGCTCCAACGAGTCCGTCACCGGCCGCCGGAGCGCAGCCCCTCGGCGATCTCCAGAAAGTCCGGCTCGTCGGGATCGAGCCGGCCATGCCGCAGCAGAAAATCGATGACGACGAGCGCGCAGTTGAACTTGAAGCGGTCGGTGTCGCGGACGATCGCCGCCACGTCGTCGAGCGGCAGCCGGTCGAAACGGGCGATCTCGCCATCGGCGCAGCGCGGCACGAAGTCGGCCGGCAGCTCCAGGTCATAGACGAAGACCACGTCGTCGCGCAGCCCCTCGGCCCGTTCGGTGCGATAGGTCAGCACGCTCACCGGGCGCGCCTGGGTGACCAGCTCCGGCGGCATCGCCGCCTCCTCGGCCGCCTCTTTCAGCAGGTTCTCGGCGAGGCTGAGGCCGGCCGGCTGGCCGCCGGCGACCAGCTGGTCGAGCTTGCCCGGCTCGACCTGGCGATCGGCGCTGCGCGTGCCGATCCACATGGTGATGGCATCGCCGTCGCGGACGAAACCGTTGACGTGGACGCCGCGGCCGCGGACGCCGAAGCGGGGCACCGCCGCCCGCTCCAGCAGCAGCAGGGCCGGGCCACCGAAGCGGGAGGCGACCGGGTAGGGCTCGTCGCGCCAGCCGGGGAACCAGCCGTCCCGCGCGAGGACCTGGAGCACCCGGTCGACGGCGGCGGTGCGCGCCTCAGCGCCGGTCAACGCCGGCGCGACCTCGACCGCGTCGGCGGTGACGGAGAAGACGTCGGGGAAGTCGGCGAGCCGCCCGGCGAGGCGGTGCGGCACCAGCCCCACCGCCTCGCCAGCCACCCGGAATGTCCGATAGGCGTCGGCTTCGAACACCTGGCAGGCGCGGATGCGGTCGAGATAGCTCATCCTCGAGCCGGCGCCCGATCGCGGCTGCCTAAAGGGCCCGCTTTTCGGAGGTGAGCACGCACTGCACGCTCACCACCTGGCGCAGCGTCTCGGCGACGACGGCGACCAGCCGGGCGTCCAGGCCAGCGATCTGCAGGTCGACGTGCAGGTCCTCGCCGCCCGGCCCGCCGCGCGAGCCGTAAAGCCGGCTCGGCACCAGCCCGCGCTTGGCGAACACCTGCAGCAGGCGCGACAGCACGCCCGGGTCGGCATCGGCGACAATGGAAAAACAGGCAACGGCGGCGGCGGCATCGGCGGCCGGCGACGTCGCGGACAAAGCTTGAGGAGTCATGGCAGGCACATCCCGTTTCCACGGAGTTCGATCGTCGGCGAAGGGTGCTTGTCCCGGCCCTCAGACGAGGACCGGGCCGATAATCAGCCTCGGGATCGAACCGTGGTGGAGATGCCCAGTCATCATGTGTGGATCATAGGGCGGCGGGGACCGGACCGTCAACCCCGCCTCGGC
>CAZBWP010000334.1:0-2755 GCA_964495295.1 uncultured Rhodospirillaceae bacterium
CATTCTCGAAGAACTCGAGATTGAACTCCTCGGCCTTCCTGGAGCCGAGCACCGACGGCGTCTGGGCGATCCAGCTGGGCACGCCATAAGGCGTATGGGCGTCCGGGTACTTGGTCATGTGGACCAGCTCGGAGGCCCGCTTTTGCGCCGGCAGCCGCTGGCCTTTCGTCGCCCACTTGCCGGTATGCTTGTCGAGGTCGCGCAGTGCCCCGAACTCCTTGAAGTAGACGAGCTGGTGGCCGAGCATCTGGGCAAAGCGCCGCTCGCGCATCGCCACGCTGATGGTCACCGGCTTGCCGCGGCGGATGACCGTCTTCTCGACCGCGACCGCCTCGTCCAGCTTGACCAGCCTGACCATCTTGGCATCGACGTGGCGGAGGAAGACGATCTCGCCGGCGGGGGTGCGCACCACCTCGAAGTAGCCGTTGCCGGTGCGCTCCTGGTCGCGGCGGCACTTCTCGCGCAGGGTGGCGAAGCTCTCACCCGGCCAGACCTCGTCGAAGAACCCGTTCAGCTCGTCGATCTGGTGATCGTCCTCGCTGTCCTCCGTCCCCTCGTCGATGCTCTCGAAGACGTAGCCGGTGCCGTCGACATTGGTCACCATCGCCTCGATGCAGGGGCCGAGCGCGTTGTTCTCCTGGCAGAGCCGGTCGAGCATCTTGAGGTTGTAGGGTGGCTGGATCAGCCCGGCGTCCTTCTCCATGCCGAGATAGTGCTTGGCAAACTCGTCTTCGGGCTCGAAGGCGTTGGAGACGACGGTGCTGGTCGGCGGGCTCTCGCCTTCGGCCTTGAGGACGGCAGGGGGGCCGATCTCGACCAGCCGGTAGACCAGGGGCTCAGATGTCAGCTTCGGGGTCGGCTCGGCCTGCGCCTCGGGTTGCTGCCCATCCACCGGGGGCCGCCCATCTCTCGGGGGCCGGTTGTCGTTCGCCACGCTGGACACCTCCTTGTTCGGGTCGAACCCCGACCCTACGCAGGAGGCGGCTCAGGTCACAACCTCGAGCTTCTTCAGCATGGCCAGGTTCGGCCCGAGCTCGGCGTCGGCCGGGAAGTCCAGTTCCGGGTGCCAATCGAGCTCGGCCAGCTTCAGGGTCGACATGATCCGCACGATCTCGGTGACGTGGGCCACCGCGGTCGCCTCCGGGACGTAGCCGGCGATGCTGTCGTGGGTCATGATCGCGATCTCGACATCGGGGGCGAGCTCGGCCTCGATCAGGCTGATCGCCCAGAGCATCATGTCCGACAAGGTCGCCTGGATCGGCGAGTTGATCGCCTGGCGCTCGGCCCGCGAGCGCACCTGGTGGTCCCGGGACCAGATCATCGGCAGGTGCCGCACCCGCCCGAGCGGCGAGCGTACCCAGCCCTGCTGGCGGGCCACGGCGCGCATCCGGTCGTGGTAGGCGGGCAGCCCGGTCCACTGCTCGTAGAGGAAGGTGTGGCGGAACTGCTCGGCCTCCTCCAGGGTCAGCACCACACCGTACTGCGCCCAGGCATACTGGCGGAAGCCCTCGGCCTTCATGTCGTAGAGCAGCCCGAAATTCCCGGCCTTGCCCGAGGTCCGCAGCCGCAGGAACTCGAGCGGGTCGGCGGTCTCCAGCGCCAGGAACTCGTGCAGCGGCAGGTTGGCCAGCGAGGCAGCGGTGATCGCGTGCAGGTCCATGCCTTCCTTGTAGGCGGCGATCATCCTGGGCTCGGGCGCCACGCAGGCCGCCACGCGGAGTTCGCCTTGCTGGAAATCGGCCTGGAACAGGCACTTGCCGGGCGGGGCGATGTAGCACTCGCGCAGCCGCTTGGCCCATCTCGTCCGCTTGGCCAGGGTCTGGATCGCCGGCTCCTTGGCGGCGAGCCGGCCGGTTACGCTGCCCGAGGGATCCTCGTCGTCATCGTCCTGAAAGCCGCCGTGATAGAGCATGTAGCTGGGGTGCAGCCGGCCGTCGGGGCGCAGATGCTTCAAGAAGCCGTCGACGAAGGTGCTCTTGGTCTTGGCGGCCGAATTGAGCGCCTCCATCAGGTCGCACATGCCCTTGGCGGCCTGGTTTTCGGCGAACATCCGCAGATGCGTTCTGGACGTGCTCGGCTCGCCCGACTTCTCGGTCCACATCTTCGGCTTCAGGTGCAGGCCGATCGGGCCGAAGAAGTACTCCTTGAGGATCTTCGGCGTGAACGGTGACCGGCCGGCCAGCAGCTGGCCCTGGATCTTCTCGTGGTGCTTGATCCGCAGCCGGCGCGGCAGCAGGCCCAGCATCTGCTTCTCGACGGCCTTGATCTCGCAGGCCAGGTCGTCGCCGAGCTTCTGGTACTTGTCCAGATCGATGACGACGCCGCGGCGCTCGATCTTCTCGAACGCCCGGGCTGCCGGGTGCAGCAGCTTGACGTAGAACCGGGCGAGGGCGCCGTCGGCCATGAGGCCGTCACGCAGGATGTCGCCGACCTGCTGGGTGGCGTCGATATCACCGCCCGCATAAGGCAACAGGTCGCAGGGCGGGACCTGCTCCATGTGGCCCTTGTCGTGCGCTGCATCGAAGGGCGCGTCGTAGCCGCCCATGTCGGTCAGCACCTTGGTCAGGGTCGACAGGCCGTTGGAGCGGTTCTCGTCGAGCAGGTTGCCGACCAGGCAGACGTCGAACTTGAAGTTGCTGCACTCGATGCCGAGCCGCTCGGCGATCCAGATCAGGTCGTATTTGAGGTTGGCGCCGCGCAGCTTGATCCTGGGGCTGTTCAAGAGCCAGGCGACCTGGTCGCGGATCTGCGGGCT
>CAZBWP010000335.1:0-2743 GCA_964495295.1 uncultured Rhodospirillaceae bacterium
GGCCCCCAAGGCCGCCGCTCTTCTATGCGGGCGCGCCTGCGCCCCGGGCCCCCAAGGCCGCCGCTCTTCTATGCGGCCCCAGGCCGCCTCGCCGACCGCCAGGTGGACGTTACATGGCGCCGCCGACCCGCGCCGCCGCGGCGTCGACGCGGGCCACGTCGGAGGCGTGCGGCATGGCCCGGCGGGCGCGCATCAGCGCCTCGGCCGACATGTCGCGGGCGGCGTCGCCGAACAGCAGCGGATCGGTGGCCGCGAGCGTCGCCAGCACCTTCTGCAGCCGGACCTGCACCTCGACCAGGCCGGCGCCGTCGCGGGCGATCGCTTGGAAGGCGTCGCCGACCATCTCCCGCGGTTCGATGGGCGGCAGGCTGAGGCGGGGACAGCGAACCTCGTCGGGCGGCGCCCGCCGTTCTGCGTCGCGCCAGGTGACGAGGACGCGGGTGAGGGTGGTGAGCACGTCCAAGGCCGTGCCGGGATCGTTCACCGCCGGCGAGAGCGCACGGGACGCGATCTCCGAAAGCACGCACAGGCCATAGCGCGGATCGCGGTCGAAGGACCGCTCCGTGCCGATGGTGAACGCCGCCCGGATCGCGTGTCGCGCATCCTCGTCCGGTTCGTCGGCGAGCACGGCCAGGATGGCTTTCGGGTCGACGTAGGCGCCGAAGCCCGCGATCACGTGGAGGTCGGTGTCGAGCCGCTCGGCGGCGTCCGCCAGTTCGCGTTCGTCGACGTGCTGGACGAAGCCGATGGCATCGGCGTGCACGGCATGGCCGTCGGGCGTCGCCGCGTCCGGCCGCGCGCGTCCGTGCGTCGGCCGCGCCGCCTCGATGGCGCGCCGTGTCGCCCGCTCCACCCGGTCGATGGCCTCGCCGACGTAGCCAATGTTGGTCAGTGCCTGGATCCAGCGGATCAGCGTGACGACGACGACCGCGATCAGGCACAGCGTGATGACCAGCAACACGAAGCGTTCGGAGACATCGTAGAAGCCGGCGGACAGCGCCGCGATGGCGAGCAGGCTGAACAGGAACGCGCCGATGAAGGTTGAAATGGTGTTCTGGGCGGTCCGGTCCTCGATCAGCAGGGCGCGGACCCGCGGCGTCGCGCCCTGGGATGCCGCCTGCATGGCGGCCACCATGGTCGTCAGGGAAAAAATGGCGACGGCGAGCATGCCGGAGGCGAGGATCTGCAGGATGCGGTCGACCCCGTCGGCGCCCAGCGCCCGCGCCACCGTGGGTGGAACCACCGGGCCGATCAGCAACGAGGCGGCCACTGCCGCGATCGACGCCAGCACCGAGATGACGGGCCGGAACCAGATGCCCCGGCTGGCTTTGGAGACCTTGAACCGCAACCTTGCAAACATCGCACCCCCACGCCCCAGCCTCACGCCGCTGTCCCGCGGTTCCGGCGGGAGGCGCCGGTGCGGGGCGAACGCGAGATTAGCGCGAACGCCGCGCGGTGTCGCCGGCTGACGGGCGCTGGCGCTGCGCGCGACGCAGCGCCGCGGGTTACCGCCGACGCGTGATCACCAGCCGTCGGGCTCGCTGCGCTTGCGGCAACGCGGGCACAAACGGTTGTGCCAGCCTTCGCTCAGGAACGGCTGGCCGCAAGCCATGCAGGCCCGGTTGTCAGGAATGTCGCCTGCGGACTTCACGAGTTGGTCGGGCTCGCAGGGTGCGGCGGGCTCGCCAGGAAGATCCCTGGTGTCTTCCACGACAAATCTCCTGGTCAAGGTGGCGTCGCTGAGCACAACATGGTGCCGACGGCTCGCCCCTTGAAGTCACGGATGCGTCAATCGTCTTCCGACGGCTCCGGCAGGTCCGACGGCTCCGACGGCGACAGCGGCTCGTCGGTTTTGTCCTTTTTCCGTTCCGCCGATTTTTCTTGTTTCGCGTTGAGGCGCTCGGCCTTCTTCGCCGCCTTTTGGCGGTCGCGTTCCATACGATCCATTCGATAGTTGGGCTTTCTCGCCATGGGGCCTACGTCACTGTCAGTGGGGTCCGAGGACGGATGTCGTGCGCTCCACTCGGGGGCGCGGGACGACGGCTCGACCGGTCGCGGTCACGGGGTCGCGGGTCTTCCCGCGGTTCGTCACCAGCGGTGGCGCGCCTTGAGGATCGGGCTGGTGCCGCCCGGCTCTCGGCCGTCGGCATCGGCTGCCGCGCCGCCGGCTCGGTTGGCCGGGCGCGGTCAGGACTTCTTGCGCGGACGCGACGGTTTCCCGGTTGCGGTTCCGTCCCCGGCGTCTTTCGCCGATGTTTCGGCTGTGGATGTTTCGGCGGCCTTCTGTGCCAGGCGGGCGGTCTTCTGCCGTCCCTGGATTTCCTGGCGACGCGCGGCCTCCTCCTCCTGGATCTGCTTCCAGGCCGGCACCACCGGCTTGGTCACGGTGCCGAAGACGGTTTCGGCGAGCTTGCTGAGACGAGCCATGGATCAAACACTCCTTGCGAGCGCGACGCCCCTTGACGTCCGCGCGGACTGGCTGCCGCGGAGCCCGCTGGCGGGCCGGCAGCGCACGCGCAACCGGCCCGGACGCATGAAGCAAACCAGCGTCGAAGTCGGGCTACGCCAACTTCAGGTTGTCGGCAGCGGCCTTGCCACGTTCCTGGACGACATCGAACGAGACCTTCTGACCTTCGATCAGATCGCTCATGCCGGCCCGCTGCACGGCCGAAATGTGGACGAACACGTCCTTCGAGCCATCGTTCGGTTCGATGAAGCCGAAGCCACGTTGGTTGTTGAAAAA
>CAZBWP010000336.1:0-2736 GCA_964495295.1 uncultured Rhodospirillaceae bacterium
TGGAGTGCATGTGCTTCGCCCTGCCGCACCCGACGCTGGGCGAGGAGGTGGCCGCTGCCGTTGTCCTGAAGCCGGGCGCGGACACCGGCGAGGATGCGTTGAAGGCCTTCCTGCGCGCCTGCCTCGCCGAGTACAAGGTGCCGCGCCGCATCGTGTTTCCATCAAGCCTGCCGCGCGGTCCGCACGGCAAGGTGCAGCGCATCGGCGCGGCGGAGCGTCTCGGCATGGGCGCCACCCCGGAAGCCGCGCCGCAAGCTGCGCCGGAACCCGTGCCGCACCGCCGGCGCTCGCCGATGATCACCGCGCTGGCGGCGCTCTTGGCCGATGTTCTCCGGCTGCCGGGCGTCGACGAGGGGGAGAATTTCTTCGTTCTGGGGGGCGACTCGCTGCGGGCCGTCAGCCTGGTGTCCATGGTTTCGGAGGTCTTCGGCGTCCGGCTGCCGATGCACGTCGTGTTCGGGGCCGGCGCCACCGTCACCGGCATGGAGAAGGCGATCGTCACCGCCCGCGAGCAGGCGCCGCCGCCCGGCGATGACGGCGCCGCCGCGGCCTGGCGCGACCGCATCGTCTCGCGGGACCGGTCGCGGCCCTGCCCGCTGTCGTTCACGCAGCAGCGCCTCGTGTTCCTGTCCCGGCTGGAGCCGCACGGGCGGCTGTACAACCTGCAGGGTGCGGTGCGCATCCGCGGGCATCTCGACCGGTCGGTTCTCCAGCGGGTCCTGAACGCCATCGTCGAGCGTCACGACATCCTGCGGGCATCGTTTCCCGTGGTCGACGGCGAGCCGACGCAGGTTTTTTGCGCCCTCGCTCGCCCTCGATATCCCGGTGGTCGACCTGAGCGCCTGGCCCACCGATGACCGGGACGAGGAGGTCCGCCGACTGGCGGTCGCCGAGGCCTCGGCGCCGTTCGATCTCGAACGCGGCCCGTTGATCCGGTGCAAGCTCCTCACGCTGGCTCCGGACGAGCATGTCCTGCTGCTGCCCAAGCACCACGTGGTCTTCGACGGGCGGTCGAACGGGCTGCTCTATCAAGAGTTCGGCGCCTTGTATCAGGCATTCGCTGCCGGCGAAGCGTCGCCGCTGCCGCCGCTCACGGTCCAATACGGCGACTTCGCCGCCTGGCAACGAGCTAGACTGACCGGTCCATATCTGGAGCGCCTGGTGGATTTCTGGCTGCGCCATCTGGACGGAGCGCCCCGCCTCGTCGACCTGCCGGCGGATCGCCCGCGCCCCGCCGTCCAGTCGTACCGGGGCAGGCGACAATGGTTCGAGCTTCCGGAAGCGCTGACCCAACAGCTTCGCGCGGTTGGCCTGCGCTCCGGGGTGACCTTGTACATGACGCTGTTGGCGGCGTTCCAGATCCTGATCCATCGCCATACCGGGCAGGACGACTTCATCGTCGGCACGGCCGTCGACAATCGTGACGGGCAAACCAGCGACCTGATCGGCTTGTTCCTCAACACGCTGGCATTGCGCTGCCGCTTCGACGCGGGCCTGACCGAGGCGGAGCATCTCGGTCGCGTGCGGGACGTCGTGCTTGACGCCTTTCTGCATCGGTGGATGCCGTTCGAGGAGCTGGTCGATAGGATCAAGCCGGCGCGTGATCCCGGCCACGCGCCGATCGTTCAGGTCCTGTTCGGGTTCATGCCCGGCGATCAGCGCGTCGTCGACGTGTCGGGACTGAGACTGGAGCGCATCGACATCGAACTCGGGACCACGCGTTTCGATCTGAGCTTGATGATGGCCGAGGATCGGGGCGCCCTCGAGGGCTTCATGGAATACTCCACGGACCTGTTCGACGACGCGACGATCGTCCGCATGCGCCGGAACTTTCTGGTCCTGCTGGAGGCGATCGTCGCCGATCCGGATCGAGCCCTGGCGGCGCTTCCAATGGTGAGCGACGACGAGCGGCGGCTGCTGTCGCGATGGAGCGGCACCGACACGCCCTATCCGCAAGCCGCGGTTCCGGCCCTGTTCGCGGCCCAGGTCCGGGCGAGTCCCGGCGCCATCGCCGTCGTCTGCGGGGACCATCGCCTCACCTACGACGCGTTGAACGCGTGGGCCAATCGCCTGGCGCATCGGCTGCAGCGCCGGGGGGTCGGAGCGGGGAGTGTCGTCGGCATCTGCGCCCGGCGCTCGCCGGCGCTGATCGCCGGGTTGCTCGGCATCCTTAAGGCCGGCGGCGCCTATCTGGCGCTGGACGCATCGTACCCGGCCGAACGCCTCAGGTTCATGATCGAGGACGCCGCCGTCGGCGTGCTGCTGGTCGAGGATGGCCTGTTGCCGCCCCTCGACGGTGTCGCCGCCCGCATGGTCGCGCTCGATCCCGAAGGCGCTGATCTGGGGGATGAGCCGGCGGACGATCCTCCGCTCGCCCAGGGGCCCGATGCCCTGGCCTACGTGGTCTATACCTCGGGTTCGACGGGACAGCCCAAGGGATGTGGCGCGACCCATCGCGGCATCGTCCGCCTGGTTCGCGACACGGACTACGCGACGTTCGATGCCGACCAAGTGTTCCTCCAGCTGGCGCCCATCTCCTTCGATGCCTCGACCTTCGAGATCTGGGGGCCGCTGCTCAACGGCGGCCGCCTGGTGCAGGTCCCGGTGGAGATGCCGACACTGGACGAGATCGCCCGGACGATCGAAAACGGCGCGGTGACGACGGTCGCGGCTCCCGCCATCTCGTCGCCTACGTGGTTGCCCGCGACCCGGCGGCCGGACCGGCGGCGAGCGAGC
>CAZBWP010000337.1:0-2714 GCA_964495295.1 uncultured Rhodospirillaceae bacterium
CTGCCCCAGTTGGTCTCGTAGCCCCAGATCCGGAAGGTCGGCGAATACATGGGATCGTTGCCGGCCGTAACCCAGGGACAGTCACGCGACCACATGCCGCAATGAATCACCACCTCGTCACCGACCTTGACGTTTTTGACGTCTTTGCCGACCTTGTAGACGATCCCCGACGCATCACTGCCGCCGATGTGGAAGTCTTCCGGCTCGCCCTGCTTGTTGCGTGCCTTGATGACGTTGACGGGAATGCCAAGGGCAGCCCAGACGTTGTTGTAGTTGATGCCGGCGGCCATGACGTAAACATAGACGTCGTCGTCACGGAGCGGCGGCAGGCTGACGACCTCTTTCTGGAAGGCGGTCGTCGGTTGACCGAACCGCTCCTCGCGGATCAGCCACGCGTTCATCTTCGGCGGGACTTCCCCGATCGGGGGGGCTTCGCCGATAGGGTATAGCTCTTTGGTCATGGTGTCTCCTCCGCAGGCGGCTCGACGGGGCGGGCACCGACGCTTTCCCCGCGCCGGACTCCATCGTAAACTGAAGCTTGGGAGGGGCCAGAACGCGCGGATCACGTGGTCCAGGTCGATGATTCGTTGTAGACCGATGAGCCTTTCTTCGCAATGCACAATTTGCTAGATTTTTGCACGCACCCCGGAAAACGGGCGGTTTTTCCAAGGATTTATGCCGTGGACGCGACCGCGGCCCAGCCCACAGGAGGCAGGAAATGTCGAGCGAATTAGCGACCGCAGCACAGACCGTCAAACGTGACAAACCGTGGTTGATCCGCACCTACTCGGGATACGCGTCCGCGAAGGAGTCCAATGCGCTTTACCGCAAGAACCTGGCGCGTGGGCAGACCGGCCTCTCCATCGCCTTCGACCTGCCGACGCAGACCGGTTACGACTCCGATCACGTGCTGGCGCGTGGCGAGGTCGGCAAGGTCGGCGTCCCGGTCTGCCACCTGGGCGACATGATGACGCTGCTCGACGGCATCCCGCTCGACCAGATGAACACCTCGATGACGATCAACGCGCCGGCGGCGTGGCTGCTCTCCCTCTACATCGCCGCGGCCGACAAACAGGGCGTCGCCCGGAAGCAATTGTCGGGCACGACGCAGAACGACATCATCAAGGAATACCTGTCCCGCGGCACCTACATCTTTCCGCCGGCGCCGTCGATGCGCCTGACCGGGGACGTCATCGCCTTCACCTATCGGGAAGTCCCCAAGTGGAATCCGATGAACGTCTGCTCGTACCATCTGCAGGAGGCGGGGGCGACACCGGTGCAGGAACTGGCCTATGCCCTGGCCACCGCGATCGCCGTGCTCGACACGGTGAAAGCCGCGGGCCAGGTGCCGGAGGACGAGTTCCCCGAGGTGGTGGGTCGGATCAGCTTCTTCGTCAACGCCGGCATCCGCTTCATCACCGAGACGTGCAAGATGCGGGCGTTCTGCGAGCTTTGGGATGAGATCACGGCCGAGCGCTACGGCGTGGAGGACGAGAAGCTGCGGCGGTTCCGCTATGGCGTGCAGGTCAACTCCCTCGGCCTCACGGAGCAGCAGCCGGAAAACAATGTCTATCGGATCCTGCTCGAGATGCTGGCCGTGGTGCTGTCGCGGAACGCCCGCGCGCGCGCCGTCCAGCTGCCGGCGTGGAACGAGGCGCTCGGCTTGCCCAGGCCATGGGACCAGCAATGGTCGCTGCGCCTGCAGCAGATCGTCGCCTACGAAACCGATCTGCTGGAATACGCGGACATCTTCGACGGCTCCCGCGCCATCGCCGAGAAGGTCGAGGAACTGAAGTACCAGGCGCGCGAGGAGCTGAAGCGGATCGAGGAGATCGGCGGGGCGGTGCGCGCGGTCGACACCAGCTATCTGAAGCAGCGGCTGGTGGAGTCCAACGCCCGGCGGCTCGCCGCCATCGAGGCGGGCGAGCAGATCGTCATCGGCGTCAACAAGTTCGTCGAGGCCGAGCCGTCACCGCTGAGCGCCGGCGAGGGCAGCATCATGACCGTCGATCCGCGGGCCGAGGCCAATCAGATCGAGTCCCTGAAGGCCTGGCGCGAGAGTCGCGACCAGGCCGCCGTCGGCGCGGCGCTGGCCGACCTCACCGCCGCGGCGCGGGAAGGCCGCAACATCATGGAGCCCTCCATCGCCTGTGCCCATGCCGGGGTGACGACGGGCGAATGGGCCGGCACGCTGCGCGAGGTGTTCGGTGAGTACCGGGCGCCAACGGGGGTCGCCCAGGCCTCGGTCGGCGGCGATTTCGCCGCCCTGAAAACGGTTCGCGCGCGCGTCGAGGTGCTGACCGATCGGCTCGGTCGCCGCATCAAGATGCTGGTGGGCAAGCCGGGCCTCGACGGCCATTCCAACGGCGCCGAGCAGATCGCCCTGCGCGCCCGCGACTCCGGGCTGGAGGTGGTCTACGAGGGCATCCGGCTGACGCCCGAGCAGATCGTCAACGCCGCGCTCGAAGAAGGCGTGCACGTGGTCGGCCTGTCCATCCTCTCAGGCTCGCACGTGCCGCTGGTCGCCGAGATCATGCGGCGGATGCGCGAGGCGGAACTGGGGGATGTGCCGGTGGTCGTCGGTGGCATCATTCCGCCGGAAGACGCCCAGACGCTTCGCCAGGCCGGCGTGGCACGCGTCTACACGCCGAAGGACTTCGATCTGAACGCGATCATGGCCGACATTCTCGACCTGCTCGAAGAAACGACGCCGG
>CAZBWP010000338.1:0-2692 GCA_964495295.1 uncultured Rhodospirillaceae bacterium
GTGCCCGCCGATGTCGAGGTGCTGCGCCAGGTGCTGGCCGAACCCTCGCTGGAGCTGGAGGGACGCACCTGGGCACGCCTCGATGACGGCACCCCGCTGGTCACCGCGGCGGCGCGGGGAGACGGCCGCGTCATCCTGTTCCACACGACGCCCAACCCCGAGTGGTCGAGCCTGCCGCTCTCCGGCCTGTACGTGGAGATGCTGGAGCGCATCGTCCGATCGAGCCGAGGCGTCGCCGCCGGGGCCGGCGCCCTGCCGCTGGCGCCGGCGCAGACCCTCGACGGCTTCGGTGTGCTCGGCCCGCCACCGCCGGACGCCCAGTCGATCGCCGCCGATGCGGTCGCCGACGTGACCGTCGGGCCGCGTCATCCGCCTGGGCTCTATGGTCGCACCGGCGAGGCGGTGGCGATCAACCTGGGCGCCCGTCTGGCGGACCCGCGGGCGCTCGGCCCGCTGCCGTCCGGTGTCGCCCGGCAGTCGGCGGCGGCGACGCGCGAGCTGGATCTGCTGCCGTGGCTGCTGACGGCCGCCCTGGTCCTCGCCCTCGTCGATCTCGCCGTCAGCCTGGTGCTGCGCGGTCTGGTGCCGTGGCCCCTGCCGTGGCCCCTGCGGCGCGCGGCGGTGGCCGGCCTCGCGGTCGTCCTGTCGGCGCTGGCGACCGGGTCCGCCGGGGCACAGGAGGTGATCGCCGACGGCACGGCGCCACCGGCGACCCTGGAAACCCGCCTCGCTTATGTCATCTCCGGTGATGCGGCGGTGGACGAACTCAGCTTCCTCGGGCTGCACGGCCTCTCGATGATCGTCGCCCGGCGCACCACCGTCGAACTGGCCGCACCGGTCGCCGTCGATCCGGACCGCGACGATCTCGACTTCTATCCGCTGCTCTATTGGCCGGTGCTGGCGGACGCGCCGCCGCCGTCGCCGGCCGCCGTCGCCAACGTCCGGCGGTTCATGGCCAATGGCGGCACCATCCTGTTCGACACCCGCGATCTCGGCCAGAAGAGCCGCTCAGCGGGGGTCCAGCGGCTGGCCCAGGCGCTGGAGATCCCGCCGCTGGTCGCCGTGCCGGCCGACCACGTGCTGGCCCGCTCGTACTATCTCCTGGACAGCTTTCCGGGCCGCTTCACCGGCGGCTCGGTGTGGGTGGAACGGACCGGCGACCGCTCTCTGGACGGCGTCACGCCGGTGATCGCCGGCAGCCACGACTGGGCCGCGGCCTGGGCGGTGGACGAGGTCGGCCGCCCCCTCTTCCCCGTCGTGCCCGGCGGCGAAGGCCAGCGCGAAATGGCCTACCGCTTCGGCATCAACCTGGTGATGTACGTGCTGGCCGGCAGCTACAAGGCCGATCAGGTGCATCTGCCGGCGATCCTGGAGCGCCTCGGACAGTGAGCGCCTCGCTGGTGCTGGCACCGCTGATCCCGTGGCCGGTGATCGCCGGCCTCGCCCTCGTCGGCGCGCTGCTGGTCGGCGTCGCCGCGCGCGGGCGCGGCCGCGCCTGGCCGCTGCGGGCCGCCGTGCTGCTGGTGCTGGTGGCGGCATTGCTCAATCCCAGCATCCTCGCCGAACAGCGGGAGCCTCGCGCCGACATCGCCCTGATCATGGTCGACGAGTCGGCGAGCCAGCGGGTCGGCGACCGCGCCCGCCGCACCGAGGCGGCGCTGGCGTTGCTGCCGACGGCGATCGCCGCTGGCGACGCCACGGAGCTGCGCATCGTCCGCTTCGGAGGCGAGGCCGGCGACCGGGGCACCCGGCTGGCGGCGCCACTGCAACGCGCCCTGGCCGACATTCCCGCCGACCGCCGCGCCGGCGTGGTCATCCTGACCGACGGCCAGGTGCATGACCTGCCGGACGACGCGACGCTGCCGGAGATTGGCGCGCCGGTGCACGTGCTGCTCACCGGTGCCGAGAGCGAGCGCGACCGCCGGCTCGTCGTCGAACAGGCGCCGGCCTTCGGGCTGGTCGGCCAGGCGGTGACCCTGCGCTTCCGGGTCGACGACCTGGGCGCGCCGGCCGACGGCGCCACACCCATCGGCGTCCGCGTCCGCGTCGACGGGGTGGATGCGGGCACCGCGCAGGTCCGCCCGGGCGAGGCGGCCGACCGCACCGTCACCCTGGAGCACGCCGGCGCGACGGTCATCGAGATCGAGGCCGAGGCGGCGCCGGGCGAGCTCTCGACCCTGAACAACCGGGCCGTGGTCAGCGTCGGCGGCGTGCGCGAACGGCTGCGCGTGCTCCTCATCTCCGGCCAGCCGCACCCGGGCGAGCGGGTCTGGCGCAACCTTTTGAAATCCGACCCGGCCGTCGACCTGGTGCACTTCACCATCCTGCGTCCGCCCGACAAGGGCGACGGCGCCGGCATCAACGAGCTGTCGCTGATCGCCTTCCCGGTGGACGAGCTGTTCGAGGAGAAGCTCTACGACTTCGACCTGATCGTCTTCGACCGCTACACCGTGCGCGGCATCCTGCCGTGGCGCTACCTGGGCAGGGTCGCCGACTACGTCGCCGCCGGCGGCGCGCTGCTGCTGTCCGTCGGCCCCGAGTTCACCGACTTCGCCAGCCTCTACCGCACCCCCATCGGCACGGTGCTGCCGGGATCGCCCACCGGACGCATCCTGGAGACGGCGTTCCGGCCGAGCGTCACCGACCTCGGCCGCCGCCACCCGGTGACCACGGCGCTGCCCGGCGACGCGAG
>CAZBWP010000339.1:0-2656 GCA_964495295.1 uncultured Rhodospirillaceae bacterium
CGTCAAGGTCCGGGTAGGGAGGTTATGGCAAGTCCCGAGGGGAACCGCCGCGGGGGCTTCGTTCGCGGATCCACGCTCCGTCGCGGCTTCTCCGGTCACGGCCGCCTACTCCGTCCAGCGGTGCGATAGGTTTTCGCCTACGCGCAGCAACGGAGCCGGCCGCAGATCCGTGTTTCCTGTCGCGCGCCAGGCCTCGGTGAACACCCAAAACCGGCCATAGGTGATCGGCTGAAAAGCGGCCAACGGACGGGGAGCCGTTCGGGACGTTGAAGGCGGCCGAGGCGCGTAGCCTCGCGCGCCATGGCAAACGTCTTGGACCGCGAGAAACAGCAGCAGATCCTTGCTCTTGGACGACTCGGCTGGAGCCTGCGCCAGATCGAGGAAGCCACCGGAGTGCGTCGGGAGACGGCCAGCCGATACCTGAAGAGGGTGGGCGTCGTCGTGCGCCGCCCGGGGCGCTGGGGCCGCCCCGATCCAAATGCGGCCAACGAGGTGATCACCGACTCGAGGGTGCCGCTGGCACCGATCCGCCCGGGCCGGAGCCCGTCGGCGAGCGCCTGCGAACCCTACCGCGAGCTCATCGAGCAGGGCATCGCGCTGGGGCGGGACCCGATGTCGATCTGGCAGGACCTGGTCGAGGACCAGGGCTTCGCGCACAGCTACCAGAGCGTGCGCCGGTTCGCGGTGAAGCTGCGCGGCACGCGAGTCCTCGAGGCGCATCCGGTGATCGAGACAGCGCCGGGCGAGGAGGGCCAGGTCGACTACGGCGAGGGCCCGATGGTGCGCGACCCCGAGACGGGTCAGTACCGTCGCATGCGGTTGTTCGTCTTCACGCTGGGCTGCAGTCGCAAGAGCGTTCGGCTTCTCACGTTCCGCTCGAGTACCCAGATCTGGGCCGACCTCCACGAGCGGGCGTTCCGGCGTCTGGGCGGAGCCCCGCGGGTCGTCGTCCTCGACAACCTGAAAGAAGGTGTTCTCCAGCCCGACGTCTACGACCCGACACTCAACCCTGTCTACCGGGACATGCTCGCGCACTACGGAGTGATCGCACTCCCGTGCCGGGTGCGTGATCCGAACCGCAAGGGCAAGGTCGAGTCGGGCGTGAACCATGCACAGCGCAAGCTCAAAGGGCTGCGCTTCGAGCACCCGGATCCCGCGCAGGACTACCTCGACCGCTGGGAGACGAACTGGGCGGATACGCGAATCCACGGAACCACGAAGCGGCAGGTCGCCGCCATGTTCGCCGAGGAGAAGCCGCACCTGTTGCCGCTCCCGGTCGAGCCCTTTCGCAGCTACCAGTTCGGCAGCCGGACCGTGCATCTCGATGGCAGCGTCGAGGTCGCCGGAGCCTACTACCACTTGCCGCCGGGGTACCTCGGCAGGCGCCTCACGGTCCAGTGGGATGCGCTCCATGTGCGGATCCTCGATCCGAGCACCGGCGAGCTGCTGCGTGAATACGTGCGTCAGAAGAAGGGGCACCGCCGGATGCGGGACGAGGATCGGCCCGCGAGGACACCCGAGAGCACGGTGCGGCTCCTCTCCCGGGCGGCTGCGGCCGGCGCGTCGACGGGCGCCGTGTGCCAGGCCATCCATCGACAGGACGGCGAGACGGGCGTGCGCCGCATCCTCGGCGTGCTGTCGCTGGTGAAGAAGCACGGACGGGCTGCGGTCGAGCGCGCCTCCCAGACCGCGCTCGAGTCGCAGGTCCCCACCTACCGCTTCGTTCGTCGCGCGGTCGAGCGGCAGCAAGCCGAGCTCCCGCTCTCGCTCACCCAGGTGGACCCGCTGATTCGCGCGCTCACCGAATACCGCGATCTCATCGATCGCCACTGTGAAGGAGACCCCTCGTGAACCAGATCGAACTCGACCACGCACTCCGCAAGCTGCGGCTCTCGGGCATGGCCGACACGCTCGAGATCCGACTCCTCGAAGCCCAGAGCGAGAACCAGGCACCGATCGACACCGTGTCGGCGCTGGTCGGTGATGAGCTCCTGCGACGCCAAGATCGACTCCTCGCCCGGCGCATCCAGGCCGCGCGTTTCCGCGATGCGAATCGCACGCTCGATACCTTCGACTTCGCCTTCAACGCGAAGATCCCGCGCAGGCTCGTCTTCGAACTCGCCACCGCTCGCTTCGTCAGCCAGTGCGAGGACGTCTTGCTGCTCGGGCCGCCCGGCACGGGCAAAAGCCATCTGGTCCAAGCCATCGGGCTCGCGGCGATCCAGCAAGGCCACCGCGTGCTCTACCGCGAGGCCCACATGCTGATCGAAGAGCTGATGGACGCCACGCTCGACGAGCGGCGCAAGAAACACATGAGCGAGCTGGCCACGGTGCCGCTTCTCATCATCGATGACCTCGGCATGCGAAAACTCCCGGCTCACGCTGCGGAGGATCTCCTCGAGATCATCCTGCGGCGCTACGAGCGCGCGAGCACGATCCTCACCTCCAACCGTCCCGTCGAGGACTGGGGCAAACTCCTCGGCGACACCGCCGCCGTCACCGCCATGCTCGACCGCCTCCTCCACCACGCCCACATCCTCAAGTGCGGACCGCAGAGCTGGCGATCGAGAGCGAGCCGGACCTTGAAGAACCCCCAGGAGAACGGCTAGAAACCCAAACACCGGTCCCGGACGGCTCCCGTTGGCCGCTTTTCAGC
>CAZBWP010000340.1:0-2650 GCA_964495295.1 uncultured Rhodospirillaceae bacterium
CCGGTGGCCCCGGAGCCTGGCTGCCGCTCCAGCGGCGAGCCGGCAACGTGCGCGACATCGACCATGTCTGGAGTCTGCCTGCAGAGGGTAAATGACCGGTTAACGGGCGGCGGCGGCGCTGTCGCGCCGCGCGATCAAATACAGGTGAACGTCACGTACCGAACATCGAAGACGTTGAACTGATCGGCGCCGTCTTGCCGTGCCGTCTTGTCGATCTTTTCGCACTCTTCGTTGGCCAGCGCCAGCGCTTCGTCATCGCCGATCCAGACGGGATAGTGCCGGAAGTAGAACTTGTTTTCGGTGTAAGTCACCTTGCGGGCGCCAGTGAAGTCGACGCACGCCGCAAGAGTGCCCAACAGGACCGTGGCAAGGACGAGCTTTGTAAACATTGCGCAAGACTACGCCAGGCGGTCGCGCCGGGCAAGACGCGATCCAACACCCCGAGCACGGTCGTGCCACACGGAATCGTGTGGCACGACCGTGCTCCAAACCTTGGGATGAGAGCAGGATTCACGCGTTCGATGGTTTCCATCGAATGCGATCCTGCTCTCCTGCAGCAAAGCCGAATGGAACCGCTGCCGCCGGCCCGCCGTCGATCGACACACCGCTTGCCGTCGGCTAGCATGGCCGAAACAGGGAGGGGGTTCGAGCAATCACCGATGCGCACCCGACCTTCGCCCGAACCGCCGATCGTGACGATTTCCCGGCCCGCCGTCATGTCCGCCATCCGACCCGCCGCCCTGGTCGCCGCCTTGGTCATGGCCCCGGTCTTGGCTCCGGTCTCGGGCCCCGTCTCGGGCCACGTCTTCCTCGGCGGCACCGGCGACGCGGTCGCGCCGGCCCTCCCGGCGATGGATGCGCCGGCCGGCTCGCGGGTCGACGCGGTGGTCGCGTCCGTGTTCCAGCGCGGCGACTATCAGCAAACGTTGCCCGGCTCGACGGGCATCGGCGCGGACGAGGCCGAGATCGGCCCGCCGACGACGGCCGACGTACCGCCGCCGGGAGTGCCCGCCGCCGGCCCGCTCTTGCCGGTCCTCGCCCGCGCCCTGCGCCTTGTCGCGTGGGCGGTTCTCGCGGCTGCGTGCGTCGTCGTCGCCGTCTGGGTGGTCTCCCGCATGCGCCTTCGCCTTGGACTGCCGGGGCGGCGACGCCCGGGCGAAGCGTCGCCGGCCGTTCGCCCCGATGCGGCATCTCGCGCGGCGACCGCCGATGCCGCACGTGGCGTGCCGACCGCCGATGCGGCCGCTGCCCTCGCCGCCGATGGCCGCTACGGCGATGCCATCCACGCCTTGCTGCTGACCGCGCTCGATGACCTGGGCCGCCGCCTGGGCCCGCTGCCGCCTTCGAAGACCAGCCGCGAGGTCGCCCGGTCCGTCTGCCCGCCGGGCCTTGCCGCGGCCTCGTCCGCGGCCGAAGCGCTCCACACCCTGGTCGGCGCGGTCGAGCGGTCGCGGTTCGCCGCGCGCGCGGCTGGCGCCGCCGACTACGCCCGCTGCCGCGCCGCCTATCAGCGCTTCGCGGCGGCATGGCCAAAGAGGCCATGGCCGGAGACGCCGTGATGCGGTCGGCGGTGCCCGCGTTTTCCATCAGCACCATCATCTGGCTGCTCGTCGTCGGCCTCACCTCGTTCGCCGCTACCGTGCTGCTGGCCGTCTTCGGCGCCGACCTGGTGCCGCTGCGCACTCCCGGCGCCCATGCCTGGTCGGTGTCGGCGATCGGCCATCGGGCGTTCGCCGAGGCGCTCCGCGGTCTCGCCATTCCGGTGGTCATCAGCCGCCACCGCCCGGCGGACACCGCCGGCGCCGCCGGTCTGCTGGTGGTCGCGGAGCCGTCCCTCGAGCATGCGGACCCTGTCCTGGAGGGCGCCGCCCGGGTGCTTTTCGTGCTGCCCAAGTGGACCGGACCTGCCAATCCGGACAAGCCGCAGTGGCTCGGGTCGGCCGACCTGTTGTCGGCCGCGGAGGTCGAAAGCGTGGCCCGGCGCGTCCTCGCCGACGCCGTAGTCGTCCGCTTCGACGGACCGGTCCCCCTGAGTGCCAGCAGCCTCGCGGGACGTCCCGATTTGCCGCGCCCCCAGCTCCTGCGCACCGCCCGGCTGCGGCCGATCATCGCCGGCGACGGCGGCATCCTGCTCGGCGAGGTATCCGGCGAAACGCCGGGCGACGGATCGCGGATCTGGGTGCTGTCGGATCCCGACCTGATCGCCAATCACGGCCTCCACCGGGGCGCCAACGCGGCCATCGCCGTCGCCATCGTCGAGGCGCTGCGGCCGGCCGGTGGCGCGGTCGTTTTTGATGCGACGGTGCACGGTTTCGCCCGGCCGCCCGACCTGTGGCGGGAGCTGTTCAGCTTCCCCCTGGTCCTGGTGACCGTTCAGGCCCTTGTCGCCGCGGTGATCCTGGTCTGGGCCGCCGCCGGCCGGTTCGGCGCGCCGGAACCGCCGTCGGCGCCGCGCAAGGGTGGCCGCAGCGCGCTGGTCGACAGCGCCGCCGGCCTGTTGGCGACGGGGGGCCACCTGCAGCCGCTGGTCCGCCGCTACCTGGAGGTGACGACCCGCGACGTCGCCCGCCGGCTGCACGCGCCGCGCACCCTGGACGACGCCGGCACCGCGCGGTGGCTGGAACGTGTCGGCGAGTTGCGCGGCCTCGGC
>CAZBWP010000341.1:0-2649 GCA_964495295.1 uncultured Rhodospirillaceae bacterium
ATGGGCCGATGGCGACATCGACCGGTTCGGCATCGGCGGCCCGTTCGTGCTCCTGGCACCGGGCGGTGCCGCGCACCGCCCGGAGAAGCGCTGGCCGGCCGACCGGTTCACCGCGCTGGCCGCCCGGCTGGCGGCGGCCGGGCGGCGGCCGGTGCTGGTCGGCGCCGGCGACGAGGCACCGCTGCACGCGGCGATCCGGGCCGAGGTCCCGCGGGCGCTCAGCCTCGCCGGCGCCACGTCGCTGCTGGAGCTGGCGGCGCTCGCCCGTCGCGCCGACGCTGCGGTCGGCAACGACACCGGGCCGATGCACCTCGCCGCCGTTGCCGGCTGCCCGTCCGTCGTGCTTTATTCCCACGCGTCGGATCCGGCGCTCTGCGCCCAGCGCGGCCCCAAGGTCGCCATCCTCCGCGCGCCATCGACGACGGACATCCCGGTCGATCGGGTGTCGGCGGCCCTCGCCGCGTTCGGCGTTGCTTGACAGGTTCGGGCGCGGGTCTAGACTGCGCAGCCGTTGGTAACAGTGGTTTTTGCAGATATGAACGATAAGGTTGTGGGTCCCGAGGCCGCCGGCGCTGCGGGGCCAATAGCAGGACCGGTCGCGGGACCGGTCCGCATCACGCTTCCCGATGGCAGCGTTCGCGCCTTCGATGCGCCGGTCACCGGCGCCGAGATTGCCGCCAGCATCAGCAAGAGCCTCGCCAAGGCGGCGCTGGCCGTGCGCATCGACGGCACGCTGCAGGACCTGGCGACGATCATCGACCGCGACGCCAGCGTCGCCATCGTCACCGCGCGCGACGACGACGCCCTGTCGCTCCTCCGCCACGATGCCGCGCACGTCATGGCGCAGGCGGTGCAGGAGCTCTATCCCGGCACCCAGGTGACCATCGGCCCGGCCATCGAGAACGGCTTCTACTACGATTTCGCCCGCGACGAGCCATTCGTCCCCGACGATCTCGAACGCATCGAAGCGCGGATGCGGGAGATCGTCGACCGCGACCTGCCGCTGGTGCGCGAGATCTGGGACCGCTCATCGGCGATCGAGCATTTCAAGTCCATCGGCGAGCACTACAAGGCGCAGATCATTGCCGAGATCCCGGAAGACGAAGCCATCTCGATCTACCGGCAGGGCGACTGGCTGGACCTGTGCACCGGGCCGCACCTGCCGTCCACGGGCAAGCTCGGCAAGGCCTTCAAGCTGATGAAGCTGGCCGGCGCCTATTGGCGGGGCGACTCGCGCAACGCCATGCTGCAGCGCATCTACGGCACCGCCTGGGCCGATCCGAAGCAGCTCCAGGCCTACCTGACCATGTTGGAGGAGGCGGAGAAGCGCGACCACCGCCGGGTCGGGCGCGAGCTCGACCTGTTCCACATCCAGGAGGAAGCCCCCGGCGCCGTGTTCTGGCACCCCAAGGGCTGGACCCTCTATCGCACGTTGCAGGGCTACATGCGCGCCCGCCTGGAGAAGGCCGGCTACGTCGAGGTGAAGACGCCGCAGCTCGTCGACCGCAGCCTCTGGGAGAAGTCCGGCCACTGGGAGAAGTTCCGCGAGCACATGTTCACCGCCGAGTCCGAGGACAAGATCCTGGCGCTCAAGCCGATGAACTGTCCCGGCCACGTGCAGATCTTCCGCCAGGGCATCAAGAGCTGGCGCGACCTGCCGCTGCGAATGGCCGAATTCGGCGCCTGCCACCGCAACGAGCCGTCGGGAGCGTTGCACGGGCTGATGCGGGTGCGCGCCTTCGTCCAGGACGATGCCCACATCTTCTGCACCGAGGACCAGATCACCTCCGAGACGCGGATCTTCTGCGACCTGCTCTTGAGCGTTTATCGCGACCTCGGCTTCGAGTCGGTGATCGTCAAGTTCTCCGACCGGCCGGAAAAGCGCGCCGGCAGCAACGAGACCTGGGACAAGGCCGAGCGGGCGCTGAGCGATGCCACCGCCGCCGCCGGCCTGGAGACCATCCTCAACCCCGGCGAGGGCGCCTTCTACGGGCCGAAGCTGGAGTTCGTGCTGCGCGACGCCATCGGCCGCGACTGGCAGCTGGGCACCCTGCAGGTGGACTTCGTCCTGCCGGAGCGCCTCGACGCGACCTACGTCGGCGAGGACGGCGCCAAGCACCGGCCGGTGATGTTGCACCGCGCCATCCTCGGCTCGTTCGAGCGGTTCATCGGCGTGCTGATCGAACACCACGCCGGCCGCCTGCCGTTGTGGCTCGCGCCGGTGCAGGTGGTGGTGGCGACGATCACCAACGAGGTCGACGATTACGGGCTCCGCGTCCGCGATGCCATGGTGGCGGCGGGGCTGCGGACCGAGCTCGACATCCGCAACGAAAAGATCAACTTCAAGGTGCGCGAGCACAGCGTCGCCAAGGTGCCGGTCATCGCCGTCGTCGGCGCCCGCGAACGCGACGAGATGACCGTGGCGTTGCGGCGGCTTGGCGGTCCGGGCCAAGAAATCCTTGCCCTGGAAGAGGCAATTGCTAAACTTGTCGGTGAGGCGGCGGGTCCGCTCGCGGCGGCGTGACGAGATGTGCTGCCGCGCCCGAATGGCGCTCGCCTCGCCCTCGCGATTTGCTCGACAACTGGACACTGAAAGCCGATTTGCGTTCCCGAGACCGCCGCTTCCAGCGCTTCCGTGCCACGGCCGCT
>CAZBWP010000342.1:0-2632 GCA_964495295.1 uncultured Rhodospirillaceae bacterium
AGCAGCGCCAACAGGCCTTTCAGCATGTCGGTTGGCGAGGGCGGACAGCCGGCGATGTGCAGATCCACCGGGATGACGTCGGCAACGCCGCCGACGACGGCGTAGCTGCCGGCGAAGCAGCCACCGTCGCGCGCGCAGTCGCCGACGGCGACGACCCACTTCGGCTCGGGCGTGGCGGTGTAGGTTCGCTCCAGGGCTTCGCGCATGTTTCCGGTCACCGGGCCGGTGACGAGCAGCACGTCGGCGTGGCGTGGCGAGGCGACGAAGCGCAACCCGAACCGCTCCAGGTCATAGTAGGCGTTGTTCAGGGCGTTGATCTCCAGCTCGCAGCCGTTGCACGACCCCGCGTCCACCTCGCGGATCGCCAGGCTGCGGCCGAGGTGCCGCCGCGCCGCGCGCCCGAGCGCCGTGGCCAGTTCGGCGCACGCCGCCTCGTCCGGCGTCGGCGCCGGCTCGGTCAGCGGCATCCGCATCAGGCTTTGCAGCAGCAGCTTGCGCATGGTCTTCCCACCTCACAGGTCATGGCCGGAGTAGGAGCAGTTGAACGACTTGTTGCAGAGCGGGAAGTCGGCAACGATGTTGCCCTCGATCGCCGCTTCCAGCAGCGGCCACTGAAACCAACTCGGGTCGCGCAGGTGGCAGCGCTCGACGCAGCCGTCGGCGGTCAGCCGCAGCCATACCAGGATATCCCCGCGAAAGCCTTCGACGAGCGCCATCCCCTCGCCTGCCGCCGGCATGACAGCGGTCCTCACCGCGCCCGCCGGCAGGCCGTCGACGATCTGATCGATCAGTCCGAGGCTCTGTTCGATCTCGCGGATGCGGATCCAGACGCGGGCATCGACATCGCCGGCGCCGAGCACGGGGATCTCGAAGCGCAGGCGATCGTACGGCGGGTAGCCGGGGTGCTTCCGCGCATCGAACGCCCGCCCCGAGGCCCGTCCGACGAAGCCGCCGGCGCCGAACTGGCGGACCAGGCTCGGCTGGACGACCCCGGTGCCGACGGTGCGGTCCTGCAGCGAGGCGGTGTTGTCGTAGAGGTCGATCAGCCCCGGCAGGCGTCGCCGCACTTCGGTGATCAGGGCGCGCACCGCTGCGATGCCCGGCGCGTCCACATCGCCCGCGATGCCGCCTGGAACGATTCGGTCGCGCATCAATCGGTGTCCGAAGCAGGCGTGGCTGGCGCGCAGGGTCTGCTCGCGCAGGATGCCGCAGTGGGCATGCATCAGCGCGAACGCGGCGTCGTTGCAGACGGCGCCGATATCGCCCAGGTGATTGGCCAGGCGCTCCAATTCCGCCATCAGCGCGCGCAGCCATTGGGCGCGGGGCGGCACCTCCTGCGCCAGGGCGGCTTCCGCCGCCCGCGCCAACGCCCATGCATAGGCCACGCTGCTGTCGCCGGAGACCCGCCCGGCGAGCTTCGCGGTCTGCCCGAGCGCGGCACCGGCCATCAGGCCCTCGATCCCCTTGTGCACATAGCCGAGCCGCTCCTCGAGGCGGACAACCGTCTCGCCGTGCGCCGTGAAGCGGAAGTGTCCCGGCTCGATGATGCCCGCGTGCACGGGGCCGACCGGAATCTGGTGCAGGCTCTCGCCGTCCACCGGGAGAAACTCATAGGCCGGAACCCCGGCCAGCGGCTCCGCCCGCCGGCCGAGCGGATGGCGAACGGGCCACCGGCCGTGATCGAGCCAGGGCCGCGCGTCGGGCAGGGCCTTCGGTTCGAGGCCGAACAGGTCCCTTGCCGCCCGCTCGAGGCGAACCGCCGGCGGATGGCCCTTGCCGATCGCCGGATAGCGCCTCTGAAAACAGTCGAGGCTGATGACGGCGACGTCGCTCGAGGGTTCGTCGAGCAGAGCCATGTGGACGCTGTCCATTTCGCCCCACAGGCCGAGCAGGGTCCAGTAGCTGTCGGCAAGCTGGCCCGCGGCGAACGTCCAGATCGCCGGATCGACCACCGCGCGCGGCCACGGGCGATGTTCCGCGATGCGGTGCCCTTCCTGGATCAGGTCATCGAGTGTCGGCATGGCGCGCTCTTACCTGCGGTCCATCGGCGCTGATCATCCGAGAATCGCCGCGACGTGTTGGAACCATGTGACGACCGGCGCCGGCAGATAGAGGCCGGCGGCCAGCACTAATGCCAGATGGGCGACCATCGGGATGTAGGACGCCTCGACCGGCGCGGTGCTGCCGCGCGGTTCGCCGAAGGCCAGTCCCTGGAGACGCAGCAGCAGCGCACCGAAGCCGACGAGCAGCCCGAGCACCAGCGGGATGGCGAGCAGCGGCTCGCGGGCGAAGGTGGACGTCACCACCAGGAACTCGCTCATGAAGATGCCGAACGGTGGCAGCCCGGCGATGGCAAGCACGCCGACCACGAGGCTCCAGCCAAGCCACGGATGAGTCTCGGTCAGGCCGCGGATGTCGGCGATGGTCTGCGTGCCCTTGACCTGGGCGATGTGGCCGACGGCGAAAAAGATCGCCGACTTGGTGAGGCTGTGCATCACCATGTGCAGCAGGCCGGCGAAGTTGGCGAGCGGCCCGCCCATGCCGAAGGCGAAGGCGATGATGCCCATGTGCTCGATCGAGGAGTAGGCGAACAGCCGCTTGATGTCGCGCCGGCGGTACAGCATGAACGCCG
>CAZBWP010000343.1:0-2619 GCA_964495295.1 uncultured Rhodospirillaceae bacterium
TGCCGCCGGCCTTGCCCCCGCCGCCGTCGAGTGACTATATTCGCTTTGTCGGGTGACCGACTATGGCGATAAACGCCGCACGGAATAAGCGTAGCGGACCCGGGGGCAGTACCCGGCGCCTCCACCAAACTCCCGCCGACCGGGCGCCGTGCCGGTCGACGGTGCCGACGGGGGCGAAACAGGATCGACGCGCGTGGTAAAGGTGTGGTTTTTGCCCGGCATGGTACCGCCGTTATCGGGCCAAGCACACAAATGCCAATGACAATGAGGCATTTGCTCTCGCCGCTTAAGGCTTGAGCGGGGTTCGGGAGGCACCTGGCAACAGAAGCCTCCCACTAACTCCGGAACCGCACCGGAGGGGAGCGCAGATCGTCCTGAGGGGAGCGCACAACGTCATGTCCGAGCCGTTGCTGCCGTACGACCAGTGGATCGATGGGGCGCTCCGCAGCGTCATTCGCAAGGCCGTGACCGAAGCCGCCGAGAACGGCCTGCCCGGCGATCATCACTTCTATGTCACGTTCCGGACGACGGCCGAAGGTGTCGAACTGCCGCCGTCTTTGCGCGCCGTCCATCCGGAGCAGATGACCATCGTGCTGCAGCACCAGTTCCGCGATCTCAAGGTGGACGATGACGCGCTGAGCGTGACCCTGCGTTTCAAGGGGCGTTCGGAACGGCTGCGGGTGCCGTTCGCCGCGATCATCGCCTTCGCCGATCCGTCGGTGAATTTCGGCCTGCAATTCAAGCTGCTGTCGTCGGCCGACGACGAGGAACCGGGGGCGCTCGCGGATCGGCCGGAAGCGGCGGCCAACGGCGCCGGCGAGACCGAGGACGACGAGCCGGAGACGGCGTCGGGCCAGGTGATCGCCCTCGACACATTCCGCAAAAAGTAGACGGTGGCGCCGCGGCGCCATCGACGGATGCCACAGAAGGATCCCGAGAGGGATCTTGAGCGAGACCTTGGGGGAGAACGGAGCATGAGCGACTACGCCCACCACACGCTGTTTCCGCTCGGGCCGGATACCACGCCCTACCGGAAACTCACCGACGACTACGTCGCGACGTCGACGTTCAACGGCCACGAGGTGCTCACCGTCGACACCGCGGCGTTGACGCTGCTCGCCGATCAGGCCATGCGCGACTGCTCGCACCTGCTCCGCCCCGGCCATCTTGCGCAGCTCCGCAAGATCCTCGACGACCCGGAGGCCTCCGACAACGACCGCTTCGTCGCGCTGGAGCTGTTGAAGAACGCCAACATTTCCGCCGGCGGCGTGCTGCCCATGTGCCAGGACACCGGCACCGCCATCGTCATGGGCAAGAAGGGCCAGTTCGTCGTCACCAACGGCGACGACGAGGCGGCGCTGTCGCAAGGCATCCTCAAGGCCTACACCGAGACCAACCTGCGCTACAGCCAGGTGGCGCCGCTCTCCATGTTCGAGGAGGCCGACACCGGCACCAACCTGCCGGCGCAGATCGACCTCTATGCCGAGCCCGGCGCCGCCTACAAGTTCATGTTCATGGCCAAGGGCGGCGGTTCCGCCAACAAGACCTTCCTCTTCCAGGAGACCAAGGCGCTGTTGAATCCCGAGCGGCTGCGGTCCTTCCTCGACGAGAAGATCCGCACGCTCGGCACCGCCGCGTGCCCGCCCTACCACTTGGCGTTGGTGATCGGTGGCACCTCGGCGGAGATGACCCTGAAGACGGTGAAGCTGGCCTCGGCCCGCTATCTCGATGCCCTGCCGACCCAGGGCAACCGCTACGGCCAGGCCTTCCGCGACGTCGACCTGGAGGCGGAAGTGCACAAGATGACCCAATCCATGGGCATCGGCGCGCAGTTCGGCGGCAAGTACTTCTGCCACGACGTCCGGGTGATCCGCCTGCCGCGGCACGGCGCCTCCTGCCCGGTCGGGCTCGGCGTCTCCTGTTCGGCCGACCGGCAGATTCTCGGCAAGATCACCAAGGACGGCGTCTACCTGGAGCAGCTGGAGGTCAACCCCGCCCAGTACATGCCCGAGGTCACCCACGCCGAGCTGGAAAGCGAGGTGGTGCAGATCGACCTGACGCGGCCGATGGACGAGGTGCGGGCGACGCTCAGCCGCTATCCGATCCGCACGCGCCTGTCGCTCACCGGCCCGATGATCGTCGCCCGCGACATCGCCCACGCCAAGCTGAAGGAGCGGCTCGACGCGGGCGAGGGCCTGCCGCAGTACTTCAAGGACCTGGCCGTCTACTACGCCGGGCCGGCGAAGACGCCGGAGGGCTACGCGTCCGGCTCGTTCGGGCCCACCACGGCGGGGCGTATGGACTCCTACGTCGACCAGTTCCAGGCCGCCGGCGGCAGCATGGTGATGCTGGCCAAGGGCAACCGCTCGGCGCAGGTGACCGCCGCCTGCAACAAGCACGGCGGCTTCTATCTGGGCTCCATCGGCGGCCCGGCGGCGCGGCTCGCCCAGGACTGCATCCGCAAGGTGGAGTGCATCGAGTATCCCGAGCTCGGCATGGAGGCGATCTGGCGCATCGAGGTGGAGAACTTCCCCGCCTTCATCGTCGTCGACGACAAGGGCAACGACTTCTTCGCCGAGTTCATGAAGGCGAAGGCCGCGTAGCCGCCGCGGTGGCGGA
>CAZBWP010000344.1:0-2613 GCA_964495295.1 uncultured Rhodospirillaceae bacterium
ACCCAGGTCCGCCGCCTGGAGGCAGACAGCGAAAGCCCATAGGGCGGGAGAAAAGCGCCTCATCACCCGCCTTGGCGGCCGGACGCCAGTGAACAGCTCGCGAAATCATCATGACCTTGAGAGAACTCCGGTATCTGGTCGCGCTCGCCGATCACGGGCACTTCGGTCGCGCCGCCGAAGCCTGCCACGTCAGCCAGCCAACGCTCAGCACGCAACTCCGGAAACTCGAAGCCGATCTCGGCGTCGTCGTCTTCGAGCGCACCAACAAGGCGCTCTACGTCACGCCCATCGGCCGCAAGATCGTCGAACAGGCGCGGCGGGTGCTGGCCGAGGCCGAGGTGATCGCCGCGCTCACCCGGGAGGCGGCGGCTCCCCTGGTCGGATCGCTGACGCTGGGCGTCATTCCCACCCTCGCGCCCTATCTTCTGCCGTGGCTGATGCCGCTCCTGAAGCGGTCGTATCCCGACGTGCGGCTGATCCTGCACGAGGACTTGACGGATGCCCTGATCGAACGGCTGCGCGCGCATCGCCTGGATGCCGCCCTTCTCGCGTTGCCGATCGCGGGAGCGGACCTGGAGATGCGGCCGCTGTTCGACGAGCCGTTCTATTTCGCCTGCCCCGACGATCATCCGCTCGCTCGCGTCCAGACCGTGGGCGATGACGATCTGCGGCGACAGAAGCTGCTGCTTCTCACCGATGGCCACTGCCTGCGCGACCAGGCGCTGGCCGTGTGCGGCCAGAGCCAGGCATCGATCGATGACGATGGCGACGACTTTCGCGCGACCAGCCTGGAGACCTTGCGGCAGATGGTGGCGGCGGGTTTGGGCGCGACACTGCTCCCGGCGCTGGCGATCGCCGGCGGCGGGGGAGAGGCGTTCGCGGTTCGTCCCCTCGCGACCGCGGCCTCGCGTCGTATCGGCCTCGTCTGGCGACGGGCCTCCGCGAGAGGCGCTGATCTGGAGCTTCTGGCGGCGCTGATCCGCGATGGTCTGCCGTCCGCGGTTCGCGCCGCGTAGGAACCATCAATAGCTTTTATCAATCGATGTCATTCAAACAATCGATTTCCCTTCGAAGGCGGAATTTAGAATAATTCTAGACAGCCCGCCGATGTCACCACCGCACAGGAGGAAGCCCGTGAGCAATGACAACAAGCTGACGACGAACGCCGGCGTCCCGGTCCCGGACAACCAGAACGTGTTAACCGCCGGCCGACGGGGTCCGCAACTGTTGCAGGACGTCTGGTTCCTGGAGAAGCTCGCCCACTTCGATCGCGAGGTGATCCCCGAACGGCGCATGCACGCCAAGGGTTCGGGCGCCTACGGCACGTTCACCGTCACCCAGGACATCACGAATTACACCCGCGCGAAGATTTTCTCCGAGGTCGGCAAGCAGACCGAACTGTTCGCCCGGTTCACCACGGTCGCCGGGGAGCGCGGCGCCGCCGATGCCGAGCGCGACATCCGTGGATTTGCCGTCAAGTTCTACACCGAGGAAGGCAACTGGGACATGGTTGGCAACAACACCCCCGTGTTCTTCCTGCGCGATCCGCTCAAGTTCCCCGACCTCAACCACGCGGTCAAGCGCGACCCGCGCACCAACCTGCGCAGCGCCAGGAACAACTGGGACTTCTGGACCTCGCTGCCCGAGGCGCTGCACCAGATCACCATCGTCATGAGCGACCGCGGCATCCCGGCGACCTACCGGCACATGCACGGGTTCGGCAGCCACACCTTCAGCTTCATCAATGGGAACAACGAGCGCTTCTGGGTCAAGTTCCATTTCAAGTCGCAGCAGGGCATCAGGAACCTGAGCGACGCCGAGGCCGAAGCGATCATCGGCAAGGACCGCGAGAGCCACCAGCGCGACCTCTACGACAGCATCGAGCGCGGCGACTTCCCGAAATGGACGCTCAAGGTGCAGATCATGCCCGAGGCCGACGCCGCCAAGGTGCCCTATCATCCCTTCGACCTCACCAAGATCTGGCCGCACAAGGACTATCCGCTGATGGAGGTCGGCGTCATGGAGTTGAACCGCAACCCGGAGAACTTCTTCGCCGAAGTGGAGCAGTCCGCGTTCAATCCGGGCAACGTGCCGCCCGGGATCGGCTTCTCGCCCGACAAGATGCTGCAGGGCCGCCTGTTCTCCTATGGCGACGCCCAGCGCTACCGGCTCGGCGTCAACCACCACCTGATCCCGGTGAACGCGCCCCGCTGTCCGGTGCACAGCTACCACCGGGACGGCGCGATGCGGGTCGACGGCAATCACGGCAGCAGCCTCGGCTACGAGCCCAACAGCTACGGCGAATGGCGGCAGCAGCCGGAGTACGGCGAGCCGCCGCTCGCTCTGGACGGTGCCGCCGATCACTGGGACCATCGCGAGGACACCGACTACTACTCCCAGCCGGGCATGCTGTTCCGCCTGATGAGCCCCGAGCAGCAGCAGCAGCTCTTCGACAACACCGCCCGGTCGATCGGCGATGCGCCGCGGGAGATCCAGCTGCGGCACATCGGCAATTGCCTGAAGGCCGATCCGGCCTACGGCAAGGGCATCGCCGCCGCCCTCGGCATCCCCCTCAGCGAGGTGCCGGCGTAGGCCGACTGCTGCCGCGGGTGG
>CAZBWP010000345.1:0-2597 GCA_964495295.1 uncultured Rhodospirillaceae bacterium
TGAATGCGGCGGAAATCACCGGTCGCGCGCAGGTCCTTGCGAAGCCGGTCCTCCACCTCGGCGACAACCGGATCGGTGTTGCGCTTGTACTGCTCGGCCCGGTCTTCCGCGAGCTTGGTCACCGTCGGCTGGGTCGAGTACCAGTAGCGCGGGCCGTCCTGATAGAGGAAGGTCGCGGACGCGCTCAGGCGTCGCAGCGCATCGCCGAAGACCGCCGGCGACTCGCCCGGCATGACGCAGCCGAGCTTGATGTGCCGGTCCTCGATGCCGCGGTTGGCGGCCGTCGCGGTCGGCGCCGAGCCGAGATAGATGCTGCGCGCCACCCGGCGCGTCGCGGCGAACTTGCCGAGGTTCGGCACCTCGCCGTCGATGCGCAAGGGCAGCGCGTTCGGCCCATCCACGTCTTTCTCGATGATCGGCTTCCACTGGTCCGAGAGATACCGGGTCAGCTCGTCCCGCACCCGCAGGTCGTCGATCGGGATGTTGCAGGGCATGATCAGGGGATTGCGGTCGCCCTTCTCCCACAGCGAATGGATGACGGCGGCCATCAGCCGCAACACGCCCCGCGTCCGCTGGAATTTCACCAGCGTCGACCAGTCGGTGTAGAGCCGGTCGAACACCTCGGGATGGATCGGATAGGCGGCGCGCAGCCGGGTCTCGTAGTCGGACTCCCGGCACTCGGGCGGGAACTCCTGGTGCTGGGCGCGATAGAGGTCGGTGAAGGCGCGGGCGACGTTGTCGCGGGCGGTGAACTGGCCCTTCTCCAGCATCGGCTCGAACAGCCGGCGGCGGACGATCTCGAAGCCCTCCTCGGTGCTGGCCGGCGCCCATGAGGATTCGACCCGGCCGATGACGTTGCGCAGCCGCGCCAACGCCGCCCGCCCGCGGGCACCGCCGACCTCCTCGTCCTCGGCCTGGGCATGGGGCGAGCCGCCGGTATCGGAGGCCGGCAGGCTGATGACGAGCAGGCAGGTTCGGGCGAGCTTGGCGGACTCGGTCAGCGCCTGGGCGAAGGTGAAATGCGTCTCGAAGCTGCCGCCCGGCAGGTCGGTATCCTCATGCAGCTGGCGGGCGTAGGCGACCCATTCGTCGATCAGGATCAGGCACGGGCCGTGGTCGTTCATCAGTTCGCGCAGCCGGTCGCCGGGACTGGTGCCGCGCTCGTCGTCGGCCCGCACGCGCTCGAAGGCCTGTGCGCCGCCAAGCTGCCAGGCGAGTTCGCCCCAGAGGGTGCGCACCACCGTGCCGTCCGCCTTCACCGACGGATTGCCCGGCGAAAGCTTGTTGCCGACCAGGACGACGCGAGTCACGCCGCCGGCAATCTCGTCGACACCGGCATCGGCCATCAGCGCATCGATGCCGAGCAGTTCCGCCGGCCGGGCCCCCGAGAACAGGTGATAGAGCGCCAGCATGGAGTGGGTCTTGCCGCCGCCGAAATTCGTCTGCAGCTGGACGACCGGATCGCCGCCGTCACCGGCGAGGCGGCGCATCGCGCCGATCAGCAGGTCTTGCAGGCTCTGCGTCAGATAGGTGCGGCGGAAGAACTCGGCCGGGTTGCGATACTCGTCCGTGCCTTCGCCGAGATGCACCTGCCAGAGATCGGCGGCGAATTCCGCCTGCTGATAGCGGCCGCTGGCCACGTCCTTGTGCGGCGTGACGATCTCCCGCCAGGGCTTCAGCGCGCCCGTCACCTGGCTTTCGATGGTGCTGGTGGTCTTCCGCCGTTCGCTCCGCGACTGTTCCTCGAAGATCAGCCGGCGCAGCTCCAGCTTCATCTTCTGCACGTCGTCGGCCTGCGGCGCGGAGACGGCGGTCAACAGCCGCTGGATGGAATCGAGCGCGCGATCGGCATCGTCGCTGGAAAAGGCGTTCTGGTGCGCCCAGGCGTTGCGGTGGCCGCGGATCTCGCCGACCAGGCTGCGCTCGGCGAAGCCCAGCGTCTTGCGGAAGACGTCGTTCCAGGTCTCCCACATCAGCTTCAGGAGACCGGCGGCATCCCATTCGGCGACCGGCCTGTTCGCCAGCGTCGGGTCCTCGGCGAAGCGGCGGATGGTGTCCATGCGCACGGAGCCCGCCTTGACCGCCGCATGGATCTCCCGCTCGACGAAGGGCGCGAGCCCGGCCTTGAGGAGATCGAGGGCCTTGCCGACCCGTTCCTGGTTGGTGATCGCCATGTCCGGTCAGCCCCCCGCCTTCGGTGCCGTCTTGCGCGGGCGGCCGCCCTTGGCGCCGTTGGCGCGGGCCGCGGCCGCCTTGGCCGGCGATCTCGCCCGGCCGGCGCGGGCGGCGCGCTCACGGTCGGTCCACGCCCGGGTGCCGAACAGGCCGGCGAGCAGGCCGGGCACGCTGACGTCGACATCGAGACGCTCCCAGTGCAGCCCGATGCCCTGGCCGAGCACCTCGACCGCGGCGAGATCGGCATCGCTCGCCGCCTCCAGCCCCTGCACCCGGCGCGCCGGAAAGGTGAAGCTGCAGCCGTTGGTGAGCCCGACGCGGACCTCGCCGCTTGCCGGATCGTAGCGCGCGGAGGCCGCGCGCGGCTCGTCGGCGAGCACCCGGCGGCCACGCCGTTCGGCCTCGGCGATGATGATGGCGAG
>CAZBWP010000346.1:0-2592 GCA_964495295.1 uncultured Rhodospirillaceae bacterium
CGGCGCGCCCCGAGCCCACCGGCTCGATCCATCCCATCAGCCAGACCATCGACGAGGTGGTGGCGATCTTCGGCGAAATGGGCTTCACCGTCGCCGAGGGACCGGACATCGAGGACGATTGGCACAACTTCACCGCCCTCAACATCCCGGCCGAGCATCCGGCGCGGCAGGAGATGGACACCTTCTACCTGCCCGGCACCCGCGACGGCCATCGCGTCGTGCTGCGCACCCACACCTCGCCGGTGCAGATCCGCACCATGCAGGCGACGCCGCCGCCGCTGCGGATCATCGCCCCCGGCCGCACCTACCGCTGCGATTCCGATGCCACCCACTCGCCCATGTTCCATCAGGTCGAGGGGCTGGTGGTCGACGAGGCCGTGCACATGGGCCACCTCAAGGGCTGCCTCATCGAGTTCTGCCGCGCCTATTTCGGCATCGACGACCTTCCGGTGCGCTTCCGGCCCAGCTACTTCCCCTTCACCGAGCCGTCGGCCGAGGTCGACATCGGCTGCACGCGGGCGGGCGGCACGCTCCGCATCGGCCACGGCGACGACTGGCTGGAGATCCTCGGCAGCGGCATGGTCAATCCGCGGGTGCTGGAGAATTGCGGCATCGATTCGACCCGCTACCAGGGCTTCGCCTTCGGCATGGGGTTGGAGCGCATCGCCATGCTCAAGTACGGCATCCCGGACCTCCGGACGTTCTTCGAGTCCGACCTGCGCTGGCTGCGGCACTACGGCTTTTCCTCCCTGGCGCAGCCGTCGCTGGTGGGGGGCCTGACGTCGTGAAGTTCACCCTCGGCTGGCTGCGGGATCACCTGGAGACAGCGGCGAGCGCCGCCGAGATCGGCGACGCGCTGACCATGATCGGTCTGGAGCTGGAGGGCATCGTCGACCGTGCCGCCGGCCTCGAAAGCTTCACCGTCGCCCGCGTCGTCGCGGCCGAACCCCACCCCAATGCCGACAAGCTCAAGGTCTGCACCGTCGACACCGGTCGTGAGACGCTGCAGGTGGTCTGCGGCGCGCCCAACGCCCGCACCGGCATGAAGGGCGTCTTCGCCGCCGTCGGCGCCCACGTCCCGGGCACCGACCTGACCTTGCGCCGGGCCGCCATCCGCGGCGTCGAGAGCTGCGGCATGCTGCTCTCCGAGCGGGAGATGGGGCTCTCCGACGAGCACGCCGGCATCATCGAGCTGCCGGACGACGCCCCCGTCGGCGCCCGCGCCGTCGACGTCATGGGGCTCGCCGATCCGGTGATCGACATCGCCATCACGCCCAACCGCGGCGATTGCCTCGGCGTGCGCGGCATCGCCCGCGACCTCGCCGCCGCCGGTCGCGGCCGGCTGAAACCGCTGGACACCAGCCCCGTCGCCGGCGCCTTCCCCTGCCCCATCGGCGTCACCCTGGCGTTCGCCCCCGAGCACGCCGACGCGTGTCCATATTTCGCCGGCCGCGTCGTCCGCGGTGTCCGCAACGGTGCGAGCCCCGAGTGGCTGCAGCGTCGCCTGCTCGCCGTCGGGCTCAGGCCGATCTCGGCGCTGGTCGACATCACCAACTACATGACCATCGGCTTCGGCCGGCCGCTGCACGCTTTCGATGCGGCGAAGGTGCACGGCGGCGCCCTCACCGTCCGCCTCGCCCGCCCCGGTGAACGCCTGGACGCGCTGAACGAGCGCACCTACGACCTCGATCCCGAGATGACGGTGATCGCCGACGCCGCGGCGCCCGAGGCCCTCGGCGGCGTCATGGGCGGGATGCGCACCGGCTGCACCGAGGCGACCACCGACGTGTTCCTGGAATCGGCGCTCTTCGATCCGCTGCGCACCGCCGCCACCGGCCGCAAGCTGGCGCTGGTCTCCGATGCCCGCTACCGCTTCGAGCGCGGCATCGATCCGGCCTTTCAGGTTCCCGGCCTGGAGATCGCGACGCGTCTCGTCCTCGAGCTCTGCGGCGGCGAGGCCTCCGACCTGGTGATCGCCGGCGCGCCGCCGCCGGCGCGGCCGACGATCGCCCTCAGGCCGTCGCGGGTCGCCCATCTGGGCGGCGTCGACGTGCCCGTGGCCGAGAGCGTGCGCATTCTCGACGACCTCGGCTTCGCCACCGCGGAAGGTGCCGACGGCACCCTCGCCGTCACCGTGCCGAGCTGGCGCAATGACGTGGAGGGCGAGGCCTGCCTGGTCGAGGAGGTGCTCCGCATCCACGGCTTCGACCGGATTCCCGTGGCGCCGCTGCCGCGTGCCGAAGGCCTGCCGCAGCCGGCGTTGACCGCCGGTCAGCGGCGCCGCGCGCTGATCCGTCGCGCCCTCGCCGCCCGCGGCCTCACCGAGGCCGTGACCTTCTCGTTCGTCGCGGCCGAGCATGCGGCGCCCTTCGGCGGCGTCGACGAGGCCTGCCGGCTGGTCAACCCGATCAGCGCCGACCTGGACATGATGCGGCCCTCGCCGTTGCCGAATCTGGTGCTCGCCTCTGGGCGCAACGCCGACCGCGGCTACCCCGACTCCGCGCTGTTCGAGGTGGGGCCGCAGTACGCCGGCGTCCGTCCCGAGGACCAGAGCATGGTCGCCGCCGGTGTCCGCGCCGGCCGGGCCGGGCC
>CAZBWP010000347.1:0-2587 GCA_964495295.1 uncultured Rhodospirillaceae bacterium
GGAATGACCGCCCGGCTCGGGGACGTGCGGGCGGTGGAGATGGTGCGGGCGCACGACGCGATGGTCAGGCGGGCGCTGAAAGACCAGTCCGGCCGGGAGGTGAAGCACACGGGAGACGGCATCATGGCCGCGTTTAACGATGCCAGTGCGGCCGTGACGGCTGCCTGCCACATCCAACGGAGCTTGGCCGCTTTCAACCGGTCCAGTGCCGAGCCGCTGCGCGTCCGCATCGGCATTCATGCCGGTGAACCGGTCGAGGACAGCAACGACCTGTTCGGCGGGACCGTCCAGTTGGCGGCGCGCATCTGCCAGGACGCGGCGGCAGATGCCATCGTCGTCTCGCACGCCGTCCGCCAAGGTCTCGCCGATGCGCGCGAACTCACCGCGCTCGGCCCGCGGGCGTTCAAGGGGTTTACCGATCCCGTGGAGGTCTATCAGGTCGCCTGGCAACCGCCGCACCCATCGTAGGCGAACCGTCGAGCGACGAAAGCCGGGGCGCGGCGTGACGGAGGCCGGTCAAGCCGGCCTCCGTCCGTCGGAACGCGTCGAACTTACGCGGCGAGCTTGGTGATCCGCCGACGCCGGGCGGCGGCGAACAGCGGCACCAGGCCGGTCGCCAGCACGGCGAGGCTGGCCGGCACCGGCACCGAGGTGGGCGACGCCAGCGCCGCGGCCATCACGTTGAACACCGAGGTGTTGTCGATGTAGCGGCCGTCGTTGAACGCCAGGATCTCGACCAGGCCGAAGTCCTCGCCGACCACGTAGTCGTAGAGCATTTCCGAGCCCGCACCCTTGGCGAACATGAGCGTGTTCTCGTTGGTGTGGGTGCCATAGTGCCAGAGCACGCCCGGCAGCACGCCCTGGCCGTTGTTCTGGATCGGGTCGAACGGGATGGTGTCGGAGTTCGGCCCCATCGCCATGGCGTTGCCGTGGTCGGTGAGGACCAGCAGCAGCGTCTCATCCCAGCTGCTGTTCATCTCCACCCAGTCGACGACGACTTTCACCGAGTTGTTGAAGTCGATCTGCTCTTCGATGATGCGGGCCGTGGCGTTGGCGTGGGCCGCCCAGTCGACGGCGCCGCCCTCCACCTGCAGATAGAGGCCATCCTCGTTTTGCGAGAGAATGTTGAGCGCCGCCTGGGTCATGGTGGCCAGCGTCGGCACCGTCGGGATATAGGCGATGCCGCTCGGCAGGGAGGCGTCCTCGCCCATCACGGCGGCTTGACGGTCGTACTGCAGGGTCGCGGCAACTTCGGGGATGCCCAGCACCTTGCCGGTGGGCACGTTGGTGCCGGCGGCGATCTCTTCGAACTCCGCCTTCGTCGTGATCAGCGTCCAGTCGGTCTCGCCGTTGGCGACGCGGGTCAGGTCTTCCTCGGAGATCCACCGATAGTCGGGCGTCGCGCGCGGCTGGCCGTTGCGGTCATAGAAGGGATGACCGCCGCCCATCAGCACGTCGAGGATGCCGTCGTCCAGCATCTGGTTGGTGAGCTCATGCAGATTGCCGCGGCTGATGTTCTGGGCGCCGCCCAGCGCGGCCGGCGTGGCGTGGCTTAACGGCACGCTGGAGATGGAGCCGGTGGCGCGTCCCTCTTCCTTGGCCTTATGCACGATGGTCGGCAGCGCGTCGCCGAAATCGTCGAAGTTGATGGCGCTGTTGTAGGTCTTCTGGCCGGCCGCCAGCGCCGTGCCGGCGGCGGCGGAGTCGGTGTAGTCCTGCTTGATGTACTCGTAGCCGGCGAAATAGTTCGGCGTGCCCCGACCGTCGACGCTGACGACCGGCGTGGTGTCCCATGCCTGGGCGGGATCGTAGGTGATCTGCGGAATGCCGCTGCCGGTCGGCGTCCGCGAGGTGTTGAGCGGGAACGTGGTCATGCCCAGCTTCACCGGGAACGAGTCGTAGGGCTGCTGCCCCAGCGCGCCGTATTCCCAGTAGCTCGCCATGTCCCAGGTGCCCCAGCTGGCGCCGTCGGTCACCATGATGATGACGTTCTTGGCGATCGACGAATGGGCGTCGGCGTTGGCGGGAGCGGTCATCGCCAGGGATGCGGCGGCGACTCCGCTCAGCACCAGCGCCGAAGCGATGGTCTTGCAGTGCATCAAAGTTCTCCTATCCGCGTGTTATTCAGACCACAGATCAGACAGACCGGTCTAGGTGGCCCTTCAACTTCGTCCCGGAGCCTGACCCGACGTTGGCGCCCTCGCCGGACATCCGATGTTCGAGCGACACCACGCAACGTCGAAATTACCCCCTTCAGGTTACATCCGCATGACGCTCTCGGGACGGTTTTGGGACAATTTTAGCGAAAAGCGGCGGGCCGCCGTCGCGTCATGCGTTCCGGCGTCCACAGGGCCTGTGTCCGTCGCAGGCGCCCGCTGCGTCCTTATACTGATCAGTCTGAGTCGAGCTCCGTGCGGCTTCGCCGCCGGCCGATCCGTCGGCATGGGGGCCGTTGGCCGCCATCGGCCCGAGGCGAGGCCCGAGGCGAGGTCAATCACGGGCGAGGCTTCACCGCGCCATCCGGCGTTAACGGCCGCTTAACCTCTCGCGCGTAGGCTCCGAGGCATCACGTTCCTCCTCCCTCGAA
>CAZBWP010000348.1:0-2566 GCA_964495295.1 uncultured Rhodospirillaceae bacterium
TCGGCACAAGGCGCGTCCGACGCGCTCGGCACAAGGCGCAGGAGACTTCCGCAACAATGTCTTTCGCTTTGCGCGAGGAAGGCCGCCCGGCCTCTCCTGACACCAGAGGTGCCCGAAACAGCCGGGTCGGCGCGATCGCCGAGGGGGGGCGTCGATGATTGGCGAAGATCTTCACGTCTTCATCGTTCTCGCGCTGGTCGTCCTGGTGGTCATCGGCTTCGTGCGCGAGCGCATCCCGGCCGACATCGTCGCCATGAGTGCGTTGGCGGTGCTGCTGGCCACCGGCATCCTGACGACCACCGAGGTCCTCCAGGTCTTCAGCAACAGCGCGCCGATCACGGTCGCCGCCATGTTCGTGCTCAGTGCGGCGCTGGAGCGCACCGGCGTCATCGCCGGCATGGGGCGCATCGTCACCAGCATGGGCGGGAAGTCGCCGACCTTGGCACTGGCCACCTTGATGATTGTCGTCATGACCCTGTCGGCCTTCATCAACAACACGCCGGTCGTCGTCATCCTCACCCCCGTCACCATCGCGCTCGCGCATTCCCTCTCGATGGCGCCGTCGCGCCTGCTGATCCCGCTGTCGTTCGCCAGCATCTTCGGCGGCATGTGCACCCTCATCGGCACGTCGACGAACATCATCGTCGACGGCCTGGCGACGGAGCGTGGCCTGGCGCCGTTCGGCATGTTCGAAATCACGTTCGCCGGCCTGATCATCGGGCTCGTCGGCATCGTCTATCTGCTGATCGCCAGCCGCTGGCTGCTGCCCGACCGGGAGACCTTCGCCCACCTCGCCGCCAAGCGTCCGCAACGCCAGTTCCTGGCCGAGGTGCTGGTGCCGCACGGCTCACCGCTCATCGGCAAGAAACTCAACAGTCCCCGCACCAAAGGCAAGACCACGGGCGACATCATCGACGTCATCCGCAACGACGCATCGCTCAGGCGGGAACTGGACGAGGTGACCATCGAGGCCGGCGATCGCCTCGTCCTCAGCACGTCGGCGGCGGACATCGTCGGCCTGCGGGAAGCCGGCGGCCTCGCCTTCGACGTGCAGGATCCGCACGCCGTCGAGCCCATCGGCAGCCGCGCCCTGGAGATCATGGAGGGCATCGTCGGCCCCCAATCCCGCTTGATCGGCCATCGCCTCGCCGACCTCAACCTGCGCCGCCGCTATGGCGTCTATATCCTGGCGGTGCATCGCCACGGCATCACCCAGCGGGCGAATTTCGAGTCGCTGCGCCTCGAATATGGCGACGTGCTGCTCCTGGAGGGGCCGACCGAGGGGACCGAGCGGCTGTTTCTGCAGCAGGACCTGGTCAACCTCACCTCGCCCGCGGAGAAGCCGTTCCGGCTCAGCAAGCGGCCCATTGCCATCGGCGCCATCCTCCTGGTGATGTTGCTCGCGGCGCTGGAGGTGCTGCCGATCGCCGCGCTGGCCATCATCGCGGCCGTCGCCGTCGTCGCCTTCCGGTGCGTCGAAGCGGAGGAAGCCTACCAGGCGATCCGCTGGCGCATTCTGGTCCTGATCTTCGGCATGCTGGCGCTCGGCGCCGCCATGGAGAAGACCGGCGCGGCGATGCTCGTCGTCCAGCAGATCACCGGCCTCGTCGCGACGTTCGGTCCGCTCGCCGTGCTCTCGGTCGTCTACTTCATCACCTCGATGACGACCGAAATCATCAGCAACAACGCGGCGGCGATCCTGTTGACGCCCATCGCCATCGGCCTGGCCCAGGAACTGGGCGTCGATCCCAGGCCCTTCGTGGTCGCCGTCATGTTCGCCGCCAGCGCCAGCTTCGCGACACCCATCGGCTACCAGACCAACACCTTCGTCTACGCCGCCGGCGGCTACCGGTTCGTCGATTTCCTCAAGGTCGGCATGCCCCTCAACCTCCTGCTGTGGGCCGTCGCCACCTTTGTCATCCCGCTGTTCTGGCCGCTCGGCTGAGCCGCGGGGTCTCGCGGTCCGGCAAAACGCGGCGGGCGTCCCTCTGGGTGCTTGCCCGAGGGCTTGCCCGGGCGCGCCATCCGGTTATCTCCGGAGACACGGGCGCGGGCGACACCAGGACACGACGCGGTGTTGCCCGGGCCGTCACCGAGGCGCGTGCTCCCCGGCCATGCTATGGCCCAAGAATCCGACATTCTCCGACATTCTCCGACATTCTCCGACATTTTCACGGCAGCGGCTTTACGAAACCATTTTATATCAAGACTCTATGGAACTTTTCAATGCGTTAGCCTGCTCCGGACCCCCCGAAATCGTGCATACATCGCGTCCCCGGCGTCTAACATCGTGTCACCAGCGTCAAAACAGCAGCGCATACAGCAGGGGCAGCAGCAGCGCCGTCGCCAGGCCGTTGATGCCGACGGCGAGGCCGGCGAACGCTCCCGCCGTCTCGCTCACCTGCAGGGCGCGGGCCGTGCCGATGCCGTGCGCGCCGACCCCGAGGGCAAAGCCGATGGTGCGCTCGTCGCGGATGCGGATCAGGCGGAGCAGCCACGTTCCCACGGCGCCGCCGAGGATGCCGGTCAGGATCACCAGCACCGCGGTCAGCGACGGCAGGCCGCC
>CAZBWP010000349.1:0-2554 GCA_964495295.1 uncultured Rhodospirillaceae bacterium
CAGGTCACCGACCCGCGGAACGTCGGCGCCGTGCTGCGCGCCGCCGCGGCGTTCTCGGCGGCCGCGGTGATCGTCCAGGACCGTCACGCCCCGCCGGAGACCGGGGCGATGGCGAAGGCGGCGTCTGGCGCACTGGACTCCGTGCCGCTGGTCCGCGTCGTCAACATCGCACGCAGCCTCAGGGCGCTGCAGCTCGCGGGATACCGGTCCATCGGCTTCACCGCCGATGCGCCAGTGGCGCTGGCCGAGATCGACCCGACACCGCCGGTGGCGCTGGTCCTGGGCTCCGAGGGGGCGGGGCTCAGGCGGCTGGTGCGCGAGCACTGCGACCTCCTCGCCCGCATTCCGATCGCGGCGGCGGTCGACAGCCTCAACGTCGCGACGGCGGCGGCGATCGCCCTCTACGCCTGTGCCACCCACCAGGCGTGAACGTCGGCCGCCCTCAGGCCGGCGGCACGGCGCGCACCAGAACGACGACGGAGCGCGGCTGCACGGGATAGGCGACACCGTCCTCGAACAGGCATTCGGGCGGCAGGTCGGCCGACAGGTCGATGGGGGTCGCAGCGTCCGTATCGATCAGCCGCCGCCATTGGCCGCCATCCGCGAGGCTCGGCAGGCACCAGTCCACCGGATCAGGATCGGCGTGCAGCACGACGAAGAACGTGTCATCGGGCTGCGGCTCGCCGCGGCTGGTCAGGTGGTATTCGCCCGCCTCCCCGTGGATCAGCACGCCGAGCGATCGGGCCTCCGGATCGCCCCAGTCCTCCTCGGTCATCTCGGCGCCGTCCGGCCGCTGCCAGACGATGTCCTGCACATCGGTGCCGCGGATCGCCGCGGCGTGGAAGAAGTGGCTGCGGTGGAAGACGATATGTTCCCGCCGCAGGCGGATGACCCCCTGGATGAATTCGAAGAACGCGCGCTCTTCGGGATCGTCGAGCAGCGACCAGTCGAGCCAGCTGATCTCGTTGTCCTGACAGTAGGCGTTGTTGTTGCCGCCCTGGGTCTGCCCGAACTCATCGCCCGCCAGCAGCATCGGCAGCCCCTGGGAGAGCAACAGCGTGACCATCATGTTGCGACGCTGCTTGCGGCGCAGCGCCAGGATGTCCGCATCGTCCGTCGGCCCCTCGACACCGCAGTTCCAACTGGCGTTGTGACTGTGGCCGTCGCGGTTGTCCTCCTTGTTGGCGGCGTTGTGCTTTTCGTTGTAGCTGACCAGGTCGGCGAGGCAGAAGCCGTCGTGCGCGACGACGAAGTTGACCGACGCCGATGGCCGCCGGCCATGGCTCTCGAACAAATCGCTGGAGCCGGTGACGCGGGTGGCGAGATCGCCGATCAGGCCGCCGTCGCCTTTCCAGAACGACCGCACCGTATCGCGGTAGCGATCGTTCCACTCCGACCAGCCGGCCGGAAAGCCACCCAGCCGGTAGCCGCCGTCGCCCACGTCCCAGGGCTCCGCGATCAGCTTGACCCGCGACAGCACCGGGTCCTGGCGCGCCGCGTCGAGGAAGCCGCAGTGGGGATCGAACGCGCCGGCGCCGTCACGGGCGAGCGTCGTCGCCAGGTCGAAGCGGAAGCCGTCCACCCCCATGTCCGTGACCCAGTAACGCAAGGAATCCATGACCAGTTGCAGGACGCGCGGATGGCGCAGGTCGAAAACGTTGCCACAGCCGGTGAAGTCCATGTAGTAGCGCTCGTTTCCCGGCACGAGATGGTAGTAGGAGCAGTTGTCGATGCCGCGGAACGACAGCGTCGGGCCCATCTGGTTGCCTTCCGCCGTGTGGTTGTAGACGACGTCCAGGATGACCTCGATGCCGGCGTCGTGCAGCGCGCGCACGCAGCGACGGAACGCGCGGTGCCCGGAGCGACCGAGATAGCGCGGATCCGGCGCGAAGAAGCCGAGCGTGTTGTAGCCCCAATAGTTCCGAAGTCCCCGATCGATCAGGAAGCGGTCGTCGACGAATGCCTGGATCGGCAGCAGCTCGATCGCGGTGATCCCAAGCGCCCGCAGATGGCGCACGGCGGCCGCGTGGCATAGGCCGTCGAAGGTGCCCCGCATGGGTTCGGGGATCTCCGGGTGGCGGATGGTGAACCCCCGGACGTGCAATTCGTAGATCAGACTGCGGTGCCATTCGGTGCGCGGTGGCCGATCGGCGCCGCGGGTCGCCGGATTGACAACGACGCACTTCGGCATGCGGGTGGCGCTGTCCCGTTCATCGAAGCTCAGATCCTCCGCCGGGTCGCCGACCCGGTAGCCGAAGTGGACGTCCGACCAGCGCAGCCGGCCGCGCAGCGCCTTGGCATAGGGATCCAGCAGCAGCTTGTTGGCATTGAAGCGGTGCCCGGCCTCGGGGGCATAGGGGCCGTGCACCCGGTAGCCGTAACGCTGCCCCGGCCGCACGTCCGGCAGATAGCCGTGCCAGATCTCCTCGCTGTATTCGGGCAGCGGGATCCGGTGGGTCTGGCTGCGTCCGGGGCCGTCGAAGAGGCAGAGGTCGACCCGCTCGGCGTGCTCGGAGAACAATGCGAAGTTGACCCCGTTGCCGTCCCAGGTGGC
>CAZBWP010000350.1:0-2551 GCA_964495295.1 uncultured Rhodospirillaceae bacterium
CGGCGCGCGACGCCGCCTGGGATCTGGTTCGCGACTGGACGGCCGAGGAGCGGGCGGCGTTGCAGCGGACGGTGCCGCAGCTCGCCCTCAAGGCGCCGTTCCGCGCCGGCACGGTGGCGGACGTGGCGCTTCGCATGCTGGAGATCGCCCGCGCGGGTCTCTGCCGGCGCGCCATCGACGACGGCGCCGGGCTGAACGAGGCGGTGTTCCTCAATCCGCTGTTCGTCATCGCCGAGTCGCGGTTCACGCCGGCGGAGGACCTCATCGCCGCCTACAGTGGTCGCTGGAACGGCTCCGTCGATCCGATCTTTCGGGAATACGCTTACTGACCCGCGCCGGCCCGAGACCCGACGGCCCGAGACCCGACGGCCCGAGGCCCGACGGTCAGCAGTCGGCGCACGGCGCGACAACCCGGCCGTCCGCGAGCCACCGCACGATGCCGCCATCGACGTTGTAGACGCGGGTGTAGCCGGCTTGGCGGCTGAGCGCCTCCGAGAGGACGCGCGTCCGGTTGCCGGTCCGGCAGATCAGCGCCACCTCGTCGCCGGGTTGCACGATCGACTGGAACTCGCTCGCGAACTGGGGATTGAAGCGGCCGTCCGGCGCAAAGGCCGTGATCCGTTTGCTGCCGGCGATCACGCCGGTGGCGCGCCATTCCTCCGGCGTGCGAATGTCGACGACCGTCACGCCGCGATCGAGCAGCGCCTGCAGTGAGCCCGCGTCGATGGTCTCGAAGGCGTTTGCGGTCTGGCTTTCGCCGTCCGCCGCGGCGAGCCCCATGGCGACGATCAGCGCCACCAGAAATGCAGAGATGCGTGCCATGCCCATTCTCGCCCCGGTGTCCCGTGTGGCGTGTCCCGTGCGTCGCGGGGCGATGCTGGCCCCGCGTCAGGGGCCGCAGGACTCGCCGAGCGCGCCGTACGCGCGGGTGAAGCCGCGCAGCGAATACGTATCGGTGGTCAATGTATCGCGACTGGAGCGTCCGCGCACGACCATTTCGCCGCCCGCCTTCATGGCCGCGATCAGCGCCTGGTCGTCGGCCTCGGTGTCGGCCCAGGCATCGCCGTTGCCGTCCGACGAGCGATTGCGCGTGAACAGCTCGAAGCTCTTCCCCTTGTCGATCTGGACGACGACCCGGCTCTCCTTCTTGTACGGATAGCCTGCCTCGACGGTGACCACACCGTTGCTGGCCCTGCCCGGCCGCACGGACACGGCCACGTGGGCCTGACCGCGCCGGGTGTAGGCGCCCTTCGCCGACTTCGGCACGCTGCCGACATAGCAGACCGTCTCGCCGTTTTCGGTGGCCCGGAAGGCGATCCAATCGTTGTACCGGCCCAGCACCGTCGGCTCGGCCGGTGCGGCCGACGCCGCCGGCAACAGCAAACAGGGCAACAGCAGACAGACCGTCCGCCACAGAATCCATCGAGTCATGATGGTTCCTAATTACCGGATGGCTTCCGGTTTGCCAATGGCGTCATTGTCGTCGTCGGACCATGCGGCGGGCGCGTCGCCGGGGGGGCCGCGTGTCGCCCCCACCAGCAGGGGGAACTATTTGAATGAATGGGGAAAATCCGGTTCTGGTGGAGGTCGTCCGCGGCGAGCGGGTGGAAAGCCGGCACCGCGGCGCGGCGGCGGTCATCACCGCCGACGGCACCCTCGTCGCCGCGTGGGGTGACATCGATTCGCCGGTTTACGCACGCTCGGCGATCAAGCCGATCCAGGCACTGCCCCTCATCGAGACCGGTGCCGCCGAACGCTTCGGCGTCAACCAGGCGGAACTGGCGCTTGCCTGCGCCTCGCACGGCGGCGAGCCGAAGCACGTCGAGACGGTGGCGGCGTGGCTCGCCCGCATCGGTCTCGGCGAGGCCAACCTGATCTGCGGGCCGCATGCGCCGACGACGGCCGCCGCCGCCGAGGACCTGATCCGGCAGGGTGCCCCGCCGACCCGTCTGCACAACAACTGCTCGGGCAAGCATGCGGGCTTCCTTACCACGGCGCTGCACCTGAACGAGCCCTTGGTCGGCTATGGCGGGCAGGTCCACCCGGTGCAGCTTCGCGTCAAGCGCCTGCTGGCGCAGCTTGCCGAGGTGTCCGGGGAGTCGCTGGTTCCCGCAGTGGACGGCTGCGGTGTTCCCACCTTCGCCGTGCCGGTGCGCGGCCTGGCGCTGGCGGCGGCGCGGTTGGCGGCACCGGCCGGCCTCGGCCGTCACCGGGCCGAGGCCGCGTCGCGCCTCTACCAGGCGATGGCGGCGCATCCCGATCTGATCGGCGGCACCGACCGGTTCGACACCCGGATCGGCAGGGCCGCGGCCGGGGCGCTGGTGACCAAGGGGGGAGCCGAGGCCGTCCACATGGCGATCCTGGCCAAAGCCGGTCTCGGCATCGCGCTCAAGATCGACGACGGCGCCCGGCGGGGGGCGGAGTGCGCCATGGCGGCGTTGCTGCGGCGCTTCGCCGATCCGCCGGCCGATCTCGCCCATGTGCTCTCGGCGTACGCCGAGGCGGCGGTGCGCAACACGGCCGGCGCGCGGGTCGGCACGATCCGGCCATC
>CAZBWP010000351.1:0-2547 GCA_964495295.1 uncultured Rhodospirillaceae bacterium
TTCGTGCTGTGGCAGACGGCGTGCGTCGTGCCGATGCGGGCCGCCTACGTCATCGAGCGGCTCGGCAAGTTCCGCGCCGTGCTGCAGCCGGGCTTCCACCTGTTGATCCCGTTCTTCGACCGCATCGCCTACCGGCACGAGATGCGCGAACAGGTGATCGACGTGCCGAGCCAGACCTGCATCACCCGTGACAACATGCAGGTGGCCGTTGACGGACTGGTCTATCTCAAGGTGATGGACGCCGAGCGGGCCAGCTACGGCATCGAGGACTACCGCATCGCCTCGGTCAACCTGGCACAGACGACGATGCGCTCCGAGATCGGCAAGCTGGCGCTCAGCGAAACGTTCTCGGAGCGCGACGCCCTCAACGAGACGATCGTTCGCGAGATCGACAAGGCGTCCGATTCATGGGGGGTGAAGATGCTGCGCTACGAGATCCGCAACATCACGCCCTCGCCGGGGGTCATCCATACGCTCGAAAAGCAGATGGAGGCGGAGCGCGAGAAGCGCGCGTCGGTGACCAAGGCCGACGCCGAGAAGCAGGCGATGATCAACCTCTCCGAGGGCGAACGGCAGGAAGACATCAACCTGTCCGAGGGCGAGCGGCAGCGCCGCATCAACGAGGCCAAGGGCCGGGCGGCGTCGATCGCGCTGATCGCCGAGGCGACGGCCAAAGGGACCGAGCGGATCGCCGAAGCGATCAACAAGCCGGGCGGCGACGCGGCGGTGCGCATGCGCCTGGTCGAGCAGTTCATCGAGACGGTCGGCGACATTTCCGAGCGGGCGCAGGTGTCGGTCATTCCCCTGCAACTGGCCAACGTTCGCGGCTTCTTCGAGGGGCTCGCCGGCATCGCCCAGGGGATGCCGGCCGAGGCGGACCGGTCGCGCCATGAGACGCCAGGCCCCAGGCCCGAGCGGCGCCCCGGCGGCAGTGTTCCCGGCACGCCCCGGCCGGATGGTTGGTGAGAGGAGGGACGGCAATGGACGCCTTGGAGAGCTTGTCCGTCTATACGATCGGCAATTTCATCGTCTGGGGCACGATCTTCGCGATCCTGGTCTACAAGTTTGTCGCCGCCATCCGGCTGGTGCCGACCCAGAAGGTGTGCATCGTCGAGCGGTTCGGCCGCTACCACCGAACCCTGGGTGCCGGCTTCCACGCCCTCATTCCGTTCGTCGACCGTGTCGCCTACGCCCACGACCTGCGCGAGGAAGCGGTCGACGTGCCGCCCCAGGAATGCTTCACCATGGACGAGGTGAAGGTCGAGGTCGACGGCGTGATGTACATCTCCGTGACCGATCCCGTGAAGGCCAGCTACGGCGTCACCGACTACAGCCTGGCGGCCATGGAACTGGCGCAGACGACGACACGCTCGGTGATCGGCACCCTCGAACTCGACCGCACGTTCGAGGAACGCGACCTGATCAGTGCCCGGGTCGTCGACGTGCTGAGCCGGGCCGGGGAGATTTGGGGAATCCGCGTCCATCGCTACGAGATCAAGAACATCACGCCGCCCACCACGGTGCACATGGCGATGGAAAAACAGGTCACGGCGGAGCGCGAACGGCGCGCCTTGATCGCCCGCTCGGAGGGTGAGAAGCAGAGCCGCATCAACCGCTCCGAGGGCAAGAAGGCGGAGACGATCAATATCTCCGAGGGGCAGATGCAGCGCATGATCAACGAGGCGGAAGGCAAGGCGGCGGAAATCCTCACCATCGCCGCGGCGACCGCCGAGTCGATCGAGAAGATCGCCGCCGCGGTGCGCGCCGAAGGCGGCGACGAGTCCGTCCGCCTGCAACTGGCGGTGCGTTATCTGGAGCGGCTGAAGGCCGTGGCGAAGAGCCAGACCCAGGTGGTGCTGCCCGCCGACCTCACCGATTTCGACGCGCTCATCAGGCCGTTCGCGACGATGAGGGCCAGCGACGATGAGGGTCAGCGACGCTGACGGGCGCGCGCCGACGTGAGGCGCGGCTGGTGGCTCGACAAGGCGCCGCCGCTCTGGTCTAAGGGGCCGAACCGCGAACGACCACGGTCCCGCCATGACACTCTCCCTCCATAACACCCTGACCCGGCGCAAGGAGCCGTTTACGCCACTGGTGCCGGGTCGGGTCGGGCTCTACGTCTGCGGGCCGACGGTCTACGACTACGCGCACATCGGCAACGCCCGGCCGGTGGTGGTGTTCGACGTCCTCTTTCGCCTGCTGAAGCGCCTCTATCCGGCCGTCACCTACGTCCGCAACATCACCGACGTGGACGACAAGATCATCGCCGCGCACGTGGCGACCGGCGAGCCGATCGCCTCGATCACCGAGCGCACCACCGCGGCCTTTCACCACGACATGGCGGCGCTGGGGGCGCTGCCGCCGGACATCGAGCCGCGGGCAACGGCGCACATCGCTGCGATGATCACGATGATCGAACGGCTGATCGCCGCCGGCCATGCCTATGAGGCCGACGGGCACGTGCTGTTCGACGTGCCGTCGTGCCCGGACTACGGCGTCCTGTCCCGGCGCGATCGCGGCGAAATGATCGCCGGCGCCCGGGTCGAG
>CAZBWP010000352.1:0-2547 GCA_964495295.1 uncultured Rhodospirillaceae bacterium
GCGACGCGGCTACTTTTTCGGGGCGATCTCCGCCCAGTCGGCGTCGGTGAGCTGGCTCGCGAAGTTGAACTGGCCGGCGCCGCCGAGCCATTCGCCGCCGTCGATGGTCACCACCTCGCCGTTGATGTAGGCGGAGCCGTCGGCGAGCAGGTAGGCCACCAGGTCGGTGAACTCCTCGTGCCGGCCGGGGCGGCCGAGCGGGTTGCGGGTCTCGAAGGTCCGGGCCAGATCGGCGCGCGGCACCAGCCGCGACCAGGCGCCCTCCGTCGGGAAGGGCCCCGGCGCGATGGCGTTGAGGCGGATGCCCTTCGGTCCCCATTCGACGGCGAGCGACCGGGTCATCGCCAGCACGCCGGCCTTGCCGAGCACCGACGGCAGCACATAGGCCGATCCGGTCCAGGCATAGGTGGTGACGATCGACAGCACGTTGCCCGGTCGGCCGGCGGCGATCCAGTGCTTGCCGCAGGCGAGCGTCATGTAGGTGGTGCCGTGCAGGACGATGGCGAGCACGGCATCGACGGCCCGGTGTGACAGCGTCTCGCTGCGCGCCAGGAAGTTGCCGGCGGCGTTGTTGATCAGCGCGTCGAGCGGGGCTTCGGCGAAGATCTCGTCGACCACCCGCTCCACCGCCGCAGGCTCGCGGATGTCAAGGCGCTGCCAGGTGATCGTGCCGCCGGTCTTGGCGCCGAGCTCGGCCGCCGTCGCCTCGAGCACGTCGGCGCGACGGCCACAGATGATGACCGTGGCGCCGAGGCCCAGGAGCCGCTCGGCGGTGGCCTTGCCGAGGCCGGTGCCGCCACCGGTGATGAGGATCCGTTTGCCGGCGAGCAGATCGGAGACGAACATGGAGCGAGACCCCTCCCAGTGTGATGCGCGCGTCGTCGCGCCTACATCCAGGCAAAGACTATCGCGGTGACGGCCCCGCCGCCACCGGAACCAAGCCGGAGGGCCGTCCATGCTGACCGAAGCCGCCACCTATGACGACGTCTGCCGGCGCATGCGCTGGGACATCCCGGAACGCTACAACATGGGTGTCGACGTCTGCGACAAGCACGCCGCCACGCAGCCGGCGGCGATCGCGCTGATCGTCGAGGACGACGCGGGCCGCGCGACCACCCACACTTTCGCCGACATCAAGCGGCTGAGCGACCGGCTGGCCAACGTGCTGCTCGGCCTCGGCCTCGGCCGCGGCGATCGCGTCGGCGTGCTGCTGCCGCAGTCGCTGGCGACGGCGCTCACCCACGTCGCCGCGTGGAAGGCGGGTCTGGTGTCGATCCCGCTGTTCACATTGTTCGGCGAGGACGCGCTGCGCTTCCGGCTGGCCGACAGCGGCGCCCGCGTCGTCGTCACCGATCCCGACAACCTGGACAAGGTCATGGACCTGCGCTGCGACCTGCCCGACCTTGCCGCCGTGCTCGTCGTCGGCGCCGGGCGCGACCGCGCCGGCGCGTTCGACTTCGACGCCGCGCTCGGCCGCGCGTCGGCGGATTTCGTCCCCGTCGACACCGCCGCCGACGAGCCGGGGGTGATCATCTACACCTCGGGCACCACCGGCCAGCCGAAGGGCGCGCTGCACGCCCACCGCGTGTTGCTCGGCCATCTGCCCGCCGTCGAATTCTTCAACGAGTTTCTGCCGCAGCCGGGGGACCGGATGTGGACGCCGGCCGACTGGGCGTGGATCGGGGGCCTGATGAACGTGCTCATGGCCGCGTGGCACCATGGGCTGACCGTCGTCGCCCGGCGTGCCCGCAAGTTCGAGCCGGAGGCGGCGCTGGCGCTGATCCGTCGCCATGCCGTCCGCAACGTTTTCATGCCGCCGACGGCTTTGCGGATGCTGCGCCAGGCGCCGGCGGGCGCGCTCCGCCAGCCGCTCGGCCTGCGCACCGTCACCTGCGCCGGCGAGCCCATGGGCGGCGAGCTGCTCGACTGGTGCCGGGAGGCGCTCGGCATCACGCCCAACGAGTACTACGGCCAGACCGAATGCAATCTGGTCGTCGCCAACTGCGCCAAGCTGATGCCGGTGAAGCCGGGCTCCATGGGCCGTCCGGTGCCTGGCCACCGGGTTGCGGTGATCGACGACGACGGCGCCGTGCTGCCGGCGGGCAAGACCGGGCGCCTCGCCGTGCGTCGTCCGGACCCCGTGATGATGCTCGGCTACTGGCGGAATCCGGCGGCGACGGCGGCGAAGTATCAGGGCGACTGGCTGCTCACCGGCGACATGGGCCACGCCGACGCGGACGGCTATCTGTGGTTCCTCGGCCGCGATGACGATGTCATCACCTCGGCCGGCTATCGCATCGGCCCCGGCGAGATCGAGGACACGCTGGCGCGGCATCCGGCGGTGGCGCTGGCCGCCGTCGTCGGCCTGCCCGATCCGGTGCGCACCGAGGCGGTGGCGGCGTTCATCGTCCCGGCCGAAGGCTATGCACCCGGCCCGGCGCTGGCCGAGGAAATCCAGGCCTTCGTCAAGCGGCGGCTGTCGCCGCACGAGTATCCGCGCCACATTCAGTTCGTCGAGGCGCTGCCGATGACGGCGACCGGCAAGAT
>CAZBWP010000353.1:0-2544 GCA_964495295.1 uncultured Rhodospirillaceae bacterium
GATTCGTAGACTTTCTCCGCCTCCTCGGCGACGCTGCCGCCCACCGACTTGGCGCTCTCGTAAGCACTTTCCGCGGCTTCCAGCGATTGCTCGTAATGCTTTTCGGCCGCCTCTTTGGCGGAGTCGAGCATCTGCTGCGCCGCCGTCCGCTGTTCGTCAGCGGCCGCTTCCGCTTCCTCGCTCGCCTCCTCGGCGGCTTCCTCGACGGCCTCGGTGGCCTCTTCGGCCGCTTCCTTGGCAGCCTCTTCTGTCGCCTCTGCGGCCTGCTCGGCAGACGACTCGACGGCTTCGGCTGCCTTCTCGGCCGGCTTCTCCTCCTCGCAACCGGCGACAAGGCCGCCGGCGATGACGAGGGCGGCGAACAGCCCGCAAGCGCGGCTCAGCGCATTCATGTTCATATACCTGTCTCCATTTCAGCGATGCCGGGGTGGCGCCCGCCACCCCTGTCATGGCATTTTGATCACATTTTCTACTGCCCCGACAACACCACAGGATCAAGCGGTGATTTCGGGACTCCGGCAAGCTTTGTCGTTCGCGTCGCCATCGGAAGCCGCGAGCGCACCCCGATCGCCATCCCGGGGACGTCGAACATGCTTGCGGCTGGACGCTCTCGAACCTTGCCCGGTCACCGCTCGCACCGCTTGGTTTCTCGTGCGCCGACGCGGTCCGATGGTACACCGGATTGTGGCGGATGTGTGGTCGGCTCGGACGATGGCCCGCGGCGCCGGCTTGGCCGGCGTTGCAAAGTGGCAGCCGCCGGCGCCGGCGCGCATCCTCGGCACTCGGGATGCGAGTTGATTTGTCGGCATGGTTGTGTCATATTGGTTGCAAAGCCGAACGCGGCGTCACCCTCCAGAAGGATGTGAGCAGTCTCTGCCGCGAACACCCGCACGGTCCGCGGTCCGCGCGCGAAAGATCGCGAACCTCAAGGTCGGTCGCGACGGCACCGAAACCGATCGTTAAAGGTTGATCAGCCATGACGTTCAGTCACGACTCGCAACGTTCGGACAGCGCACGGGTCAACGTTCGGGCAGCGTTCGGGCAACGGTGAGTCAGCGCCGGATCTCGCGCCAAGCGGCCGACGAAGACCGCGCGATCGCCGAAGCGGACGACTTGTTTCTTAAGCGCATCCAATCCGGCCGACCGGTCCACGCGTTCGGATTCGGGCACGAACCGGGCGCTTTGCTGGGGCAGCCATCATGTCCATCCGTGCGGAACCCATTCTTCCGGAATTTGATTGGCCTCGCCCGCCGGCCGCGGGCGGAGCGACCCTGGACCGTTCTTACCCCCTTTTGGGTGATAGTGCGCCCCTAGAACGCGTGCGCCGCGATGTTGCCAAGCTGGGCAAGTCCGATGCGCCCGTCCTCATCACCGGGGAGACCGGCACCGGCAAGGAAGTGGTCGCACGCAGTATTCACCTGAACTCCAAGCGCGCATCGGCCCCCTTCATCCCGGTGAACTGCGGCGGTCTGCCGCCAACGCTGATCGCCTCCGAGCTGTTTGGTCACGAGAAGGGTGCATTTACCGGCGCCATCCAGAAAAAGATCGGCAAGCTGGAAGCCGCCAACGGGGGCACACTTTTCCTGGACGAGATCGGGGATCTCGATATTTCGCTCCAGCCCTTTTTCCTGCGATTCTTGCAGGAATCAACCATCGACCGGCTCGGCGCACAGCGGCCGATCCCGGTCAACGTGAGAATTCTCGCCGCGACGAACAAAACCATCGAGCCGCTCATCGAGGCCGGCAAGTTTCGCGAGGATTTATACTATCGACTTCGGATGCTTTCGATTCACCTTCCTCCTCTGCGCGATTGCCGAAGTGATATTCTGCCGATTCTCAAATACTACATGGCCAGCGCGTCGAAGGCACGGTCGCGGCCGGTGCCGCACCTGACGAAGGCGGCGGAAGCCTCGCTGGTCGCCTACGATTGGCCAGGCAACGTGCGCGAGTTGATCGGCCGCGTGCATCGCGCCGTGGCAACGGCCGAAAACGGCTTTGTCACCGACGAGGATTTCGGCTTTCGACGGCATGATCGTCGTCGGGCCGCTCGGCTGTCGGAACGTCGGCCACCCATCGCCGACGCGCTCGCCGGTTTGGACGGCGCTGAGACACCCGACGCCCCAACCGCAGCGGCAGCGGACCCTACGCCCGAGCTGGGCGTTCGCGACGACTGGACGCTGGCAACGGGGAGGGATCACGCGGAGGCGATAATGATCAGAAGGGCGTTGCGGAAGAACGAGAACCGTCTGCTGGAAACCGCCGAGACCTTGGATGTCTCCAGGGCCACGCTCTACCGACTCATGAAAAAGCACGGCATCTCGGTGCCGGACCTGGACTGACCCGCCCTGCCCGGCCGCCCCCGTGCCGACGCGACCGGGACGTTGGATCGCGCGAATCGCCGCGCCTGCCGCCGGGTCAGAAGTGGACGCGCAGCCCCGCGGTGGCGCCGGCGAGGACGCTGCTGCGCCGCCTGACCGCCAAGGGACCCGATGTCGGGCTGTCCGGCACCCGAGCGTAGGGGACGTGGCTCAGGGCGTCCACCTG
>CAZBWP010000354.1:0-2528 GCA_964495295.1 uncultured Rhodospirillaceae bacterium
GTGACAACGGCCGAGGTGCCGCCGGCCGTGGTCTATGAGATCACCAAGGCGTTCTTTTCCGGGCTTGATCGCTTAGGGCAGGCGTCACCTCTGTTCACGCAACTCACGCCGGAGGAGATGACCGAGGCGGGGCTCTCGGCGCCGCTGCACGACGGCGCGGTCCGGTTCTTCGAGGAAGCGGGCCTGATGTGAGGGCGATGGGAGGTCGCATGACCAAGAATCGGAGGTGCGGCCCGCTGCTTTGGGTCCTTTGGCTGTTTTTCGTTCTTGTCGCGCCGCCAGCGCAGGCCCAGTCCGAGCTGATGGACGTCTTCGAGTCGTCCGACGCGTTCGGCGGCTTTGACGATCCGTTCCCGCTGAGGCCGGCGAATACCCAGAGCCCGCGGGACACGTTGCGGAGTTTCATGCGCAACACGGCGGAAGCGGTCGAGGCGTGGCGGTCGGACAAGCCGATCGAACAGGTCACGCGGGCCATGATCCGCGCCAGCGACACCCTCGACACCGAGGACATCGCGAGCCTGGACCGAAGGGGCATCATCGCCATTCGAGCCATCCTGTTGCGCGAAATCCTCGATCGCGTGGACCTGCCGCCGTACGAGGAGATTCCGGGGAGAGCCGATGTCGAGGAGTCGAAGCTTACCCGCTGGACCATCCCCAACACCAAGATCGACATTGTCAGGATCGAAGAAGGGCCGCGCGCGGGAGAGTTCCTGTTCTCCAGGGAAACGGTCGCGCAACTGCGCCAGCTCCATGAGCTTGCGAGCGTGCTGCCCTATCGATCGGGTGCCCTCATCGGCATCTACGACGAGCTTCGCCGGAGCCCGGGTCCCTGGCTGCCGTATGCCCTGACCCGGGATTGGCCGGACTGGTTGAACGCCGTCGTGGCCGGCCAAGGCGTCTGGCAGTGGATCGGATTGGCGCTGTTGGTCATCGTTTTCATCGGGTTGGCGCTTGTCATCTATCGCCTGGGCGCGGCCTGGGACCGGCGGTTCGGGGCGCGCAACCCATGGTTGAATTTTGGTGTGCCGGTCGCCCTCCTTTTCGTGGTCATCGTTGCCGAAATCGCCCGCAATGCCGCGCAGTACGGTATCGGCTTGTATGAGTTGCCGCTGCAGGGGGTTTCCTACGGCATCTATTTCGCACAGGTGGCCAGTCTCGCCTGGTTGGCGATCTCGGTGGCCGGCCGGCTCGCCGAAGCCGTCGGCAGCCTGTACGGCGGGCAGAGCCAGGGACCGCACATCACCACGGCGTTCCTGCGCATCCTGTTTCGGCTGCTGAGCATCATCTTTCTGGTGCTGTTGGGCGTCGCCGCCGCCGAAGCCTTCGGCATTCCGATCGCCCCGCTGGTCGCCAGCATCGGTGTCGGCGGTCTGGCGCTCGGCCTCGCCATGCGCCAGACCGTGGAGAACGTGATTGGTGGCTTGACGCTGTTCGCCGACCGGCCGGTGCGGGTCGGCGACTTCTGCCGCTATGGCGATCAGATCGGCACGGTGGAGCAGATCGGCCTGCGGTCGACGCGCATCCGCTCGCTGGAGCGCACCATCGTCACCGTGCCCAATGCCGATTTCTCGCAGATGCAGCTGGACAACTTCCAGGCCCGGGACATGCGCCTGCTGAAGACCGTGCTGCAGCTGCGGTACGAAACGACGCCGGACCAGATGCGGTATGTGTTGACGGAACTGCGCAAGCTGCTGCTCGGCCATCCGTTGGTGACGCCCGAACCGGCGCGCGCCCGGTTCGTCGGCTACGGCGCCTTTTCCAAGGACATCGAGATCTTTGCCTATCTGCGCGTGACCGACCAGGGCGACTTCCTGGCGGTCCAGGAGGATATCCTGCTGCGCATGGAAGACATCATCAACCAGTCCGGCTCGGGCTTCGCCTTCCCGTCGCAGACCTTGTATCTCTCCCGCGACGGCGGCCTGGACCGGGAGCGCGCGGGGGCCGCGGAAGACGCGGTGGCGGATTGGCGCGCGCACAACCGCCTGCCGTTCCCCGAGTTCGATCCCGGCCTGCGTTGGGAGATGGAGGACGTCCTCGACTATCCGCCGCGCGGCTCCCCCGCCCACAAGCCGCGCCTCGGACTGTCCGGGGAGACGCCGCCGGAAACGCCGGAGACCGTGGCCAAAGCGAAGCCGGCGCCGACGAAGACACGCTGACGGATCCTCACTCGAGGGCCTGGCGCAGCGCCGCCGCCGCCGCCCACGGCGCCAGCACCAGCGAGCCGAGGAACAGCCCGGCGAGGATCATCAGATGGGGCCGGGCCGACAGCCCCGACGCCGCCGCGTCGACGGCCGCGACGCCGAAGATCAGCACCGGGATGTAGAGCGGCAGCACCAGCAGGGCGAGCAGCACGCCGCCGCGGCGGGCGCCGAGGATCAGGGCGGCGCCGACGGCGCCGATCAGGCTCAAGGTGGGCGTGCCGAGGGCCAGCGCGGCGACGAGCGCGCCGAATGCCCGGACCTCCATGTCGAGGAGCAGCGCCAGCACCGGCGCGGCGATGATCAGCGGCACCGCCGTGGTCAGCCAGT
>CAZBWP010000355.1:0-2526 GCA_964495295.1 uncultured Rhodospirillaceae bacterium
TCGCATTCCTCGCGGAAGCTGGTCTCGATCAGGCCGGACCGGCCACCGCCGATGGCCGAGCCGTAGGACAGGGCGATTTCGAGCGCATTGCCGGAGCCGTTCTGATGCACCGCCACCAGGCACGGCACGCCGGCGCCGCGTTGGTACTCGGAGCGGACCAGGTGGCCCGGCCCCTTCGGCGCGATCATGAACACGTCCAGGTCGGCACGCGGCTCGACCAGGCCGAAATGGATGTTGAATCCGTGGGCGAAGGCGAGTGACGCGCCGTCGCGCATGTTCGGCGCCAGATGCTCGAGATAGAGGGCCCGCTGATGCTCGTCGGGGGTGAGCACCATGACCACGTCGGCGGTTGCCGCCGCTTCGGCTGGCGCCTTGACGGTGAAGCCGGCGCCCGCCGCCTTCTTGGCGCTGTCCGAGCCTGGCCGCAGGGCGACGACCACATCCGTGACGCCGCTGTCGCGCAGGTTGAGCGCATGCGCATGGCCCTGGCTGCCATAGCCGACCACGGCCACCTTCTTTCCCTTGATCAGATTGACGTCGGCGTCGCGGTCGTAATACGCGCGCATGGCCGTTTCCTCCTTTGCTGTGCGAAACCGCGGCGGCGGCACGGAAGGGTCGTCCGCGCGGCCTGATCCGCATCTCCATGAGCCGCCGGGTTTATCGGGAGACGCCGCCGAGCGCAAGGACGCCGGCGCCGCTTCGGCCGGGGAACCGGGCATCAGCCCCGACGTTGCCCCGCCCCTTTGTTCCTGCTAGCGTCCGCGCTCCCTCTCAAGTTTCTCGGACACGGTTTCACACAATGAAGATCAACGGCAATGCCGTTCGACCCGGCATGATCATCGAGCATCAGGGGCGCCTGTGGCGGGCGGTGAAGATCCAGCACACCCAGCCCGGCAAGGGCGGCGCCTACCTGCAGGTCGAGCTCAAGGATATCCGCGACGGCACCAAGCTGAACGAGCGCTTCCGCTCGTCGGAGAGCGTCGAGCGTGTCCGCCTCGACCAACGATCCTATCAGTATCTGTTCGCCGACGGCGACATGTATACCTTCATGGATACCGAGACATACGAGCAGATGGCGCTGCCCGGCGAGTTCATTGGCGAGGATCAGATCCCGTTCCTCCAGGAGAACATGGAGGTGACGATCGAGTCGCACGAGGGCAGTCCGATCGGCGTGCAGCTTCCCGACACGGTGGTGCTGGCGATCACCGAGGCCGATGCCGTGGTCAAGGGGCAGACGGCGTCGTCGTCCTACAAGCCGGCGCTGTTGGAAAACGGAGTCCGCATCCTGGTGCCGCCGCACATCGAGACGGGAACCCGGGTCGTCGTCAACATCGCCGAGCGCGCCTACGTCGAACGCGCCAAGACGTAGGGCGCGGCCAGGGAGACCTCGTCAGCCGTGTACACGCGCTCGCCACTGCTCAACGTCATGACCGATGCCGCCCGCAAGGCGGCGCGGGGACTCATCCGCGACTTCGGTGAGCTCGAACACCTGCAGGTCTCGAAAAAGGGGCCTTCGGATTTCGTCAGCAAGGCCGATCGCAAGTCGGAGTCCGTCCTGCGCGCCGAACTCACCAAGGCGCGTCCGCGGTTCGGCCTGCTGATGGAGGAAAGCGGTGAGACCGAGGGCCAGGACACGTCGAACCGCTGGGTCGTCGATCCCCTGGATGGCACCACGAACTTCCTGCACGGCATTCCGCACTTCGCCATTTCGATCGCCGTCGAGCGGGATGGCGAGCCCTATGCCGGCGTGATCTATTCGCCGATCCCCGATGAGATGTTCATCGCCGAAAAGGGACTTGGCGCGTCGCTCAACGGGCGGCGGATCCGCGTCTCCGCCAGGCGACGGCTGGACGAGGCGCTGTTTGCCACCGGCATCCCGTTCCAGGGGCTGCCCGACCACGACCTGTTCCGCCGGCAGATCACCGGCGTGATGGCGGCGACCGCCGGCGTCCGGCGATTCGGCGCGGCCGCCCTGGACATGGCCTGGGTGGCCGCCGGTCGCTACGACGGCTACTGGGAAAACGGCCTCAATCCCTGGGACCTGGCGGCCGGCGTGGTGATCGTCCGGGAGGCCGGCGGCTTCGTCACCGATCTCGCCGGCGGTGACCAGATGCTGCACGGTGGCGGGGTTCTCGCGGCCAATCCCGACCTGCATCGGCCGCTCGGCAAGCTGATCGCCGGAGAGGATGCCGGGCCACTGTCGTTGGACAACCCGCCGGCCCGGCAAGCGGGCCTTTGAGGCGCGGGCGAAACGGGTTGTGCACGGTCAGCGCGCTGACTATCCTCCGCGCCTGAGCGACTCGTCAGCCTGTAGGCCGATGGAGAGACGACTGCTCCAGACGCCAGCCGGAGACCGCAGACGGTGATCCGCCGCACCACACACTCGCAGACCCCTCGTCCGGTCGGCCGCGGCCGAACCCGTGCGGGATTTCTCGGCCTCGCCATCGCCCTGGCGGCGGCCGGGGCGACGAGTGCGTCCGCCCAGCCCGCGGTCGAGGTGGATTGGAGCGTCATCGGTGGTCCCCC
>CAZBWP010000356.1:0-2518 GCA_964495295.1 uncultured Rhodospirillaceae bacterium
CTCACGGCGGCCGTCGAGGTCGCCGACCGCTTCCACGTCAAGCCGCTGCTCCGCGCCGTCACCGCCGAACAGGACGCCTTCGTTCTGGCCTTGGCGCAAGGGGCGGCGCGCCTCGTCGAGGTCAGCGCCGACCTGCCGGCCGTGACCGTCAACGTGCCCGATCTGCCCAGCGACATGAGCGACGCCGTCGGCCGCAGCGGGCTCGACAGCCGCTCGCCGCGCGGCCGCATCCAGGGCTCCGAGGGCAAGAAGGTCCGCATGGCGCAATATGCCCGCGCCGTCGACGCCGGCCTCCGGGACCTGCTCGCCGGCCGCGAGACGCCTCTGATCCTGGCGGCGGCGCCACCGCTGGACAGCATCTTCCGGGCGGCCTGCACCTACCCGCACCTCGCCGAGGAGACCATCGCCGGCAACCCCGAGACCACGTCGGACCACGACCTCGCCATCGCTGCCCGCGGCGTGCTCGACGCCATTCACGGCCGTCGCGTGCAGGACTTTGCCGACCTGTTCGCGCTCCGGTCCAATCAGGGGCGGACGACCACCGACGTGGCCCATGCCGCCAAGGCGGCCACCTTCGGCGCCGTCGCAGCCATTGCCTTCGACATCGACGCCCATGTGCCGGGCGTCGTCGACGACGAGGACGGCAGCGTCACCTTCGCAGATGCAGCGAGCGCCGCGACCCATGGCGTGGTCGATCAGATCGTCGCGCGCGCCATGCTCGCCGGCGCGTCCGTGCTCGCGCTTCGCCGCGACGAGATCCCGGGCGGCGGCGCCTTGGCGGCGATCCTCAGATACCCCTTTTGAGGTGCCGCCCAGGAGCGGGGGGCGGCGAACGATGGTGGGCGCGACAGGGATTGAACCTGTGACCCCTACGATGTCAACGTAGTGCTCTCCCGCTGAGCTACGCGCCCGAGGACGGCGACAGTCGACGCCGACGACGAAAACTTCATAGTCGGCCGGCGCGCGCTTGGCAAGGACCCCGACCGGCCGCTTGCCGACATCTCGGCCGGGCCCATGTTTTGACAGAAGCCCCATGTTTTGACAGAAGCGTTGTCAGACGCGTCACACCCTTGTAACCAAGGTCTCGCACCGGTCCTCGCGCCTGAGGCATCGGTCGATGCCGGAGAGGCCCGTGGTCCCCAGCGACGCCCAGTCGACACCCGTCGACGCCACCACCGTCGACAGCCAGCCGCCGATCGCGGTGGTCCAGCCGCGCCACCGCACGGCCCCGCTGGTGTTTGCGTCGCCGCACAGTGGCAACGATTACGCGCCGGAGTTCCTGGCGGCCTCGCAACTCGACCTGCTCACCCTGCGTCGGTCCGAGGACGCGTTCATCGACCGGCTGTTCGGCGCCGCCGCGGAGCACGGGGCGCCGCTGCTGAAAGCACTGTTCCCCCGGTCCTATGTCGATCCGAACCGCGAACGCCTGGAACTGGATCCGGCGATGTTCGACGACCCGCTGCCCGCCGAGGCCAACGTCACCTCCCCCCGGGTGGCTGCGGGCCTCGGGACCATCGCCCGCGTGGTGACCAGCGGCGAGGAGATCTATCGGGGCAAGCTCACGTTCAGCGAGGTGAGACGGCGGATCGAGCGGCACTACGATCCCTATCACGCGGCGCTGCGGCGGATGACCGAGGAGACCGTCGCGACGTTCGGCGCCTGTCTGGTGATCGATTGCCACTCGATGCCGTCGGTCGGCGGCCCCATGGACAGCGACTCGGGCTTGCGCCGGGTCGATTTCGTCCTCGGCGACCGCTTCGGCGTCGCCTGCGCGCCGGCCATCATCGACACCGCCGAACGGCTGCTGCAGCGCCTGGGCTATACGGTGCGCCGCAACGTGCCCTATGCCGGCGGCTTCACGACGCGCCACTACGGTCGGCCGCGGCAGCGTGTTCACGCCCTGCAGATCGAGATCAACCGCGCGCTCTACATGGATGAGGTCCGGGTCGAGCCGAAGCCTGCATTGCCGCAAATCAGGCAGCACGTCACCGAATTGATCGGCGGTCTCGTCGCCCTTGAGCCCGCGGTTCTCGCGGCGGCCTGACCGGTTTGGCGCGGGAGCCCCGAATGGCGATCGTCACGCCGCCGCTGGTTGCGGCGCCACTGCTGAGGAGCGGCGGCTACGAGGACCTGCCCGCCGTCTCGGCGATCTATGCGGCCCACGTGCTGCACGGCACCGGCACCTTCGATGAGCAGCCGCCGGATCTGCGGGGGATGACGGAGCGGTTCGACGCCAGTCGCGCCAAGAACATGCCGTTCCTGGTGGCTGACGTTGCCGGCCAGATTGCGGGATTCGCCTATGCGTCCTACCTTCGGCCGCGCTCGGCCTACCGCTACACCGTCGAGGACTCCGTCTATGTCCATCCGGACATGATCGGCCGGGGACTGGGGCGGCGTCTGCTCGCCGGGCTGATCGAGGAGTGCGAGGCGCTCGGCTACCGCCAGATGGTCGCCGTCATCGGCGACAGTGCCAACCACCGCTCCATCGGCCTGCACGCGGCGCTCGGCTTCACGCGGA